>JAIOII010000448.1 GCA_019912685.1 Kofleriaceae bacterium | reverse complement strand
GGCAACCCCGACGCGCGCGCGTTCCTCGCGATCGTCTTCGAGCCGGGCCGCCCCGAGCGCCTGCGCGTCGTCATCCCCGACGAGCCCGAGCGGCCGCGCGTCGCGCGCGTCGAGGAGCCGGAGCCGGAGCCGGTCGGCGATCTCGACCGCGACGACGACGGCATCCTCGACATGAACGACCTGTGCGAGGACGCCCCCGAGGACTTCGACGGCCTCGAGGACGACGACGGTTGCCCCGAGGTCGACGCCGACGGCGACGGCATCGCCGACGTCGACGACCGGTGCAAGACCAGGCCGGAGACGCGGAACGGCGTCGCCGACGACGACGGCTGCCCCGACAGCGACCTCGTCACCTTCACCGACGGCGGCTTCGAGACCTTGAAGCCGATCCACTTCGAGTTCGACTCCGCGATCATCAAGCCCGAGTCGTACCCGGTGGTGCGCGCCGTCGCCGAGGCGCTCCGCGCGCACGGCCACATCCGCCGGATGGAGATCGGCGGCCACACCGACAGCCGCGGCTCGGCCGCCTACAACCTCGCGCTCTCGCGCCGGCGCGCCGCCGCCGTGCGCCAGTTCCTCGTCGACGAGGGCATCGCCGCCGACCGCCTCGAGTCGGAGGGCTACGGCGAGACCCGCCCGCTCGACGACCGCAAGACCGACGCCGCCCACGCCAGGAACCGGCGCGTCGAGTTCCTCATCCTCGACGACCGCTGACCTCCTCCTCCTCGCCTCGGCTCAGCTGGCGATCGAATACAGGTCGTCGAGGTCGTGGACCTCGACGGCGCTGCCGTCGCGCCGGGGAGCCTTCCGGAAGAAGAGGTGCGCGCGCACCGTCTTGCCATCGGCCGGGAACAGCGCGGCTCGTTGCAGGATCTCGCGCGAGGCGCTGGCGAGCGATGGCCGACCGGACCACTTGCACTCACCGAGGTCGATCCACCCGTCGGAACGAAGCCCGACCACGTCGAGCTGGGTCGAGCGATCCCAGTACTCGCCGATCTGACTGCGACCGGTCACGCCTTCGGCGGCGTAGAGGCTCCAGAGTGCCTCTCGACACAGGCGCTCGAAGCCTTCGCCGCAGAAGGCTTCCCATTCCGGTGCGACGAGCTGGTCGAACGCCTTGTCCGGGCGCATCCGGCGCAGCGTGCTCGCGTGTGGTTCGACGAAGCGAAACCAGAACCGCAGGAGCGGATCGGCCACCCGGTACACGACGGCCTTCTTCGACGGTGGGCGCGGGGACAGCGGCGCGATGCGCTCCAGGTATCCGAGCCCGGTCAGGCTCTTGAGGTGCGGTGCGAGCGCGCTGGCGGTGAGCCCGACGGCGCCCGCGATGTCCTTCTGACTCCGCCGTCCCAGCGCGATGGCCTCGAGCACGCTCGAGGCCTGCTTGACCTCCGCGAGCTCCTCGCGAAGGAGGAACTCGGGCTCTCGCTGGAAGAACGCATCGAGCGAGAAGAACTCGTTCGTGATGTTCTGCGCGACCGAGCGGTGCGGATCGAAGCGCTGCAGGTAGGCCGGGATGCCGCCGCACACGAAGTGCGCTCGCGCGTGCTCTTCGTGAGACCACCGCGAATGGAACCCGGCCGCTTCCTGGTATCCGAACGGATCGATCCGCAGGTCGGCGCTCCTGCGACCGTGCAGCGGAGACCTGGCGCCCAGGACCTCGCGCTCCATGAAACCGATGAAGGAGCCGCAGAGGATCACCATCACCTGGTTGCCTCGCTGCCATTCGAGATCCCAGAGGCGCTGGATCACCGACGGAAGCTCCGGGCTCGACTCGCACAACCACTGGAACTCGTCGAGCACGAGGACCAGCTTTCGGTCGCGCGGGGCCGCCCCGATCACGAGGCGCAGCGCGGCCTCCCAGGTCCCGGGGGACGACGCGGCGAGCTCGGACGCGCCAAGCGCCGTGGCGGCCGCACGCATGAGGTCGGCCATCTGCGAGGCGCGGAGCTTCTGCGAGGCGCTGAAGTACACCGCCGGCTTGTCGGAGATGAAGCGCAGCAGGAGCTCGGTCTTGCCGACGCGGCGCCGTCCGTACACCGGCACCAGCGACGAACGCCGGCCAGCGTGGTGCCGCTCCAGTGCGTCCAGCTCGTCGCGACGTCCCACGAATCGCTGCGAAGCCATGCCGGAGGATTACTCCGGGCCTGCTTATTAAGCCAGCGTTTATTAAGGGACGGCTTAATAACGTTGCCGCGGAGCGGTCACTTCGCCTTGGCCGGCTTCGCCGGCGGCGTGTAGGGCTCGCCCTTGAAGACGCCGCCCTGCTCGAGCTCGGCGAGCATCTGGTCGAGGCGTCGCTGCTTCTCGGCGGGACCGGCGGCGAGCGCGATCCACTTGAGGTACTCGTCCTTCTGGTACGCGGGACGATCGAGGTAGGCGTCCATGAGGCTGCGCTTGACGAGCGCGCTGCGAACGTTGCCGGGCATCGGTTGCGGTTGCTTGCTCGGGACCTGCATCGGCGTAGCCTACCGCGCCGTCGCGATGTGCGTCGGCATCGGGCACCGGACGCGGCCGTCCCGGGTGAAGCTCGCGATCGCGTCCTTGCTGTCACGCTCGATGGCGGCGACGAACGCGTCGAACGCCGCCGGGTCCGCCACGAACTGCGGCATCACCGCGGCGTAGGCGAGGTACTGGTCGCGGACGAAGCCGCCGGCCGGGAAGTCGACCTCGATCGTGCGCTCGACGACCTCGACGACGCGCAGCCCGGCGCCCTCGAGGACGCCGCGCAGCTCGTCGGCGTCGCCCAGCGCGAACGGCGCCGTCGCGTCGCTGGCGTCCGCGCCGAGCGCCGCCAGGTGCCGCATCTCCGCCGCCGCCAGCGCGCTCCACAGCGGGTGATGCTCGAGCGCGCGCCAGCACGCGATCACGGCGCGGCCGCCGGACGCGAGCACGCGCTTCATCCCGGCCGCGGCGGCGGCGCGGTCGGGGAAGAACTGCATGCCCTGCTGGCAGACGACGAGGTCGAACGAGCCCGGCGCGAGGTCGAGCCGGGTCGCGTCGCCCTCCACCCACTCGATGGCCGCGCCGTACGGGACCGTCAGCTTCGAGGCGGCCGCGAGCATGCCGGGGCGCAGATCGAGCGCGACGACGCGACCCTCGGCCCCGACGAGCGGCGCGACCTGGCGCGCGACGATGCCGGTGCCGCAGGCGAGGTCGAGCACGCGTTCGCCCTTCTTCGGGGCGGCGAGCGCGAGGACGTGCCGGGACAGCGGCCGGAAGATCGCCGGCACGAACATGCTCTCGTACATGTCTGCGGGGCTGGGCATGCCCCGCATCGTACACCGCCGGTTCCGGCGGTCAGGGCTTCGTCGCGGGCGCAGCCTTCGGCGCGGGCGCGGCCTTCGTCTTCGGCGCGGCCTTCGTCGCCGGCGCGGCCTTCGTCGGCGGGGGCGGCGGCGGGGGCGCGCTCGCCCCTCCGCCCATGCCGGCGAGGTTCGCGAGCGCCATCAGCTCGGCCTGCGTGAGCGTGAGGCTCACGTTCACGAACGCCTTGTCCTGCGAGACGAGGAGCGACTTCGCCGCCTTCGCGAGGCCCATCGAGCTCGCCATCTGCGTCACCTGCGCGAGCTGCCCCTGGATCATCGAGACCGCGTTCGCGGCCGTCGCGTCGCTGTCGGTGCGGATCTTGAGCGCGGCCTGCACGTCGGCCGTGAAGTTGAACGCCAGGGCGACGGTGTCGGCCGACATGCCCTGCTGCTTCATGTCCTTCTTCGCGCTCTCCGGGATGAGGACGGTCATCCACAGATCGGCGGTCGTGTCGGTCGTCGCGATCGCGTCGCGCAGCGCCTTCGCCTTCTTCGAGGCGGCCGCGCTCTTGCCCTTGCCCTTGCCCTTGTTCAGCGCGACGTCGATCGTCGCCTTCATCTGACCCTTCTTCGCGAAGACGAGGCGGTCCTTGATGAGGGCGAGCTCGGTGTCGTCCTTGCTCCAGTACGTGACGCCGGCATGGGTCGACTTCTTCACGCCGGGCGTCCCGGCGATCTTGTCGATCGGGAACCGACCCTCCGCGACGATCACCAGCTGCTTCATGTCGTCGAGGTCGTCACCCTGGCCCACGCCCGCGAACATGACGGTGTCGATGTCCTTCATGGGATCGATCCCGATCTCGTCGAGCTTCGCCTTCGCCTCCGGCTTCGCCGCGAGCAGCATGTCGAAGCCCTTCTGGAGCAGCGACGAGTCGCGCGCGTCGGCGACGTCGAACACCATCACGATCTGGCTCGACTCCGGCGCGTACGTGAGCAGGTTGGTGCCGTCGCCGGCGTGAGCCGGCGCGGCGGTCATGAACAGCGCGGTGGCAGCCACCGCGAACGCGAGCGACTTGGACATCCGCATATCAAGCCACGACCGCGGGCAGGGCGGGCTGATCTCGATCAACTGCATCACTGAACATCTGTTCACTTCGCCGTCGAAGTCTGCTAGCGTCGGCGGGTCATGGTGCGGCGCGTGTCGAACCCGCCCAACCCGTGGGCCTCCTCCCACGTGGAGTGGCTCGAGGAGCCGCCGGAGGCGGAGCTCGAGATCCACGAGGAGCACGCGAAGTCGATCCTCGCCGAGAACGACTCGCCCGACGTCGGCTTCCGCTGGAGCCTCAACCCCTACCGCGGCTGCTTCCACGCCTGCAGTTACTGTGTGTCGGGTGACACGCCGATCCTCATGGCCGACGGTCGTACCCGCGCGATCCGCGACCTCCGCGTCGGAGACGAGGTCTACGGCACGCTCGATTGCGGCGGCGGGGTTCGCGACGCGGTGCGCACTCGCGTGCTCGCGCACTGGGCGAGCGAGAAACCCGGCGTGCGCGTGACGCTCACGAACGGCACGGAGCTGGTCGCGAGCGCCGATCACCGTTTCCTCACACCGGACGGCTGGGCCCATGCGGCGATGCTCGACTCGGGGCGGTCGCGCCTCGTCGGGCTCGGGGGCAGCGAGGCGGATCTGCGCGTCCGTTCCGTCGAGCCGATGGGCGTCACGCTGCCGATGTTCGACATCACGACCGGAACCGGCGACTTCATCGCGAACGGCGTCGTCAGCCACAACTGCTACGCGCGGCCGTCGCATCAGTGGCTCGGGTTCGGGGCGGGGACGGACTTCGAGCGGAAGATCGTCGTGAAGGTGAACGCGCCCGAGCTGCTGCGGGCGACGTTCATGAAGCCGAGCTGGAACGGCGAGCTCATCGCGTTCTCGGGCGACACCGACTGCTACCAGCCGCTCGAGGCGAGCTACGAGCTGACGCGGCGCTGCCTCGAGATCTGCGCCGAGTTCCGGAACCCGGTCGGGCTCATCACGAAGAGCGCGGTCATCCGCCGCGACGTGGAGCTGCTCGCCCGGCTCGCGCGCGACGCGCGGCTGCACGTGACCTTGTCGATCCCGTTCGCGCGCGACGACGTGGCGCGCTCGATCGAGCCGGGCGCGAGCTCGCCGGCGCGCCGCTTCGACACGCTGCGCATCCTCTCGGACGCCGGCATCCCGACCGGCGTCGCCATCGCGCCGGTCATCCCCGGCCTGAACGACTCCGACATCCCGGAGCTCCTCGAGCGCGCGCACGCCGCGGGCGCGCGCAGCGCGTTCATGATCCTCGTGCGGCTGCCCGGCGAGGTGCTGCCGGTGTTCCGCGAGCGCATCCACCAGGAGCTCTCACCCGAGCGCGTGCGCAAGATCGAGCACGCGATCGAGGAGCTGCGAGCCCCGGTTTCGCTGAGGCCGGGTCGCCCGTCTCTGGGCGGGCGACCCGGCGGCGGGCGCATGAACGACAGCCGCTTCGGCGCCCGGTTCCGCGGCCAGGGGGAGCGCTGGCGCGCGATCGAGAGCCTCTTCGAGCTGCACCGCCGCCGCCTCGGCTTCGACGACGATCGCACGGAAGGGAGCGCCGGGAAGGGAGACGACGCTCCCACCACCTTCGTGCGTCCGACCCGTCAGCTGGGTCTGTTCTGAGCCTCAGCGCAGGCCGCGGATCTTGGCCATCTGATCGAAGCGCTCGCGGGCGCGCGCGCCGAGCTCGTCGCTCGCGATGCCGATGACCGGCTCGTTGCTGGAGAGCTTCGTCACGGTCGGGCACTCGGCGGTGCCGGTCGCCGGCTGGCCCGGCGCGACGTCGCGGTCCGTCGGACCGATGCGATCGGCCAGCGGCTCGGCGCCCGGCTGGTGCGGCGCACGCTCGACGCCGTCATCGAAGCGGTCCGTGGAAGGCAGGCCGCCGCCCGGCGCGCGCTCGATCAGCGTGTCGGTGTCGCCGTCCATGGCGAGGTCCGTCGGCTCGTCGATCGAGGCCGCCTCGAAGTCCGTGTCTGCATCCTCCGACTCGGTGCAGGCGACGGTCAGCAGGGAGAGAGCGAGGAGGGCGATGGTGGCGAGCTTGCGCATGGTGGGGGTTCCTTCAGTTGGCGGGTGCGTGACGAGTCGACTCCATCAGCACGCTGCGTGCCGACGCTCACGATCCCGCGCCTCGCCCCTGCCAGCTCCAGTCAGATCGCGCGAGTGCCACTTCGTGCCGCGAACACGCGTGCACGCCACACCCCGCCAACGCCTGTTCGAGCGCCGGTCACGCGTCGATCGCTCGACACGTCCCAGCGGGCGCCTGTCAGTGTGTCACCGGGGGACGTCGTGTCCCGGTCTGGCATTCAGCGCCGGGAATGAGGACGCGGGCACGACCGGTTTGGCGCGTGTCGCACCCGTGTCGCACCTCTTGACACCTCCGGCACGACTCCGCAAAGTGCCGGCCCGAACGAGGGAAGCGTTGGCATGATCCAAGTCTCAAAGTTGTCCAAGTATTACGGGGGCAAGCGGGCGCTCGGCCCGGTGTCGTTCGAGATCGACAAAGGCGAGACGGTCGGCTTCCTGGGCCTGAACGGCGCGGGCAAGACGACGGCGCTTCGCATCCTCGCCTGCGATCTCCGGCCCTCTGCGGGCGCGGTGTCGGTCGGCGGCATCGACGCCGTCACCGATCCGCACGAGGTGAGGAAGCGCATCGGCTTCCTCCCCGAGAACCCGCCGCTCTATCCGGAGATGACGGTCGCCGCGTACCTCGAGTTCGCGGCCGACCTCCGCCGCGTCACCCGCGGCGACCGCGCCAAGCTGGTGGGCGAGGCGATCGAGGTCACCGACCTCTCCGACGTCTCCGCCGATCCGATCGGCACGCTCTCCCACGGCTTCCGCCAGCGCGTCGGCCTCGCGCAGGCGATCGTGCACAAGCCGGCGCTGGTCATCCTCGACGAGCCGACCCGCGGCCTCGACCCCAAGCAGATCGTCGAGATGCGCAAGCTCATCCACGGGCTCAAGGACCGGCACACGGTCCTCATCTCGAGCCACATCCTCGCCGAGGTCAGCCAGACCTGCGATCGCCTGCTCGTCCTCGGTCAGGGCCGCATCCTCGGCGCTGGCACCGAGGCCGAGCTCGCCGCCCACGAGGGCAACGTCAAGCTCGTGTCGATCACGGTGCGCGTGCCGCCCGCCGCCTCCGGCGAGCCGTACCGCGACGGCGAGGTCGACGCCAGGAAGCGCATCACCAGCGTGCTGTCGCGCATCGACGGCGTCACCGAGGTCGGCGAGCCGCAGTCGCGCGGCGACGGCTGGGCCGTGTCGGTCACGTCGGCCAAGGACCTGCGCGCCGAGATCAGCCGCGCCGTGGTCCAGGCCGGCCTCGAGCTGCTGAAGCTCGACTACGCGCGCAGCGAGCTCGAGAACACCTTCCTGCGCCTGGTCGACACCGGCGCCGCCGCGGAGGCAGCCTGACATGCGAGCCGCCACGATCATCTTCAAGCGCGAGATGGGGACCTACCTCCAGTCGCTCGTCGGTCGCATCACCGGCGCGCTCGCGCTCCTCCTCATGGGCGTCGCCTTCCAGGTGTTCGGCGCCAAGACCCAGCTCTCCGGCGAGATGCTCGCCCAGTTCTTCTGGGGCAGCTCGGGCGTGGTGATGGGCACCGCGATCATCCTCTCCGTCCGCCTCATCGCCGAGGAGCGGCAGAGCGGCTCGCTCCTCCTGCTCAGCACGTCGCCGGTGCGCGAGACCGAGATCATCCTCGGCAAGTTCTTCGCCGCCGCCGGCTTCCTCGCCATCATCCTGGCGGTCTCGGTCTACATCCCGCTCCTCATCAAGAGCGAGGGCAAGATCACCGGCAGCCAGATCTTCGTCGGCTACCTCGGCCTCTTCCTCCTCGGCTCGGCGACCCTCGCGATCGGCATCTTCGCCTCGACGCTCGCCAAGCAGCAGATCGTCGCCGCCGTGATCGGCGCGGCGATCGTCGTCCTGATGCTCCTCCTCTACCAGCTCAGCCGGAAGCTCGATCCGCCGGTGAAGGACATCCTGGCCGACCTCGACCTGTGGTGGATCCACTTCCAGCAGGGCTTCATGAAGGGCGTCTTCAACCTGAAGGATGCCGTCTACTACGTCGCGGTGACGTACTTCTTCCTGCTCTGCTCGGTGAAGACGCTGGAGATGAAGCGATGGCAATGAAGACCGCACCCCGCCTGATCACGCGGATCGGGCTCATCGTCGCGCTCGCGCTCTTCGTGGTCTCGCGGCGCTTCCTGCGCGACCCCGTCTCCGGGCAAGCGCTGTTCCCGTGGCTGATGAAGCTGACCATCGCCATCGCCAGCGTGCTCGTCGTCGGCGGCACCGTGCTGCAGGCGGTCCGCTGGTTCCAGAGCAAGGGCGCGCGCAAGAAGGCCGAGGGCACGCTGCTCCTCTGCTACGGCGCGCTCGTGCTCGCCGGCATCGTCTACGTCTTCACCACCAAGACCGGCATGGGCTGGATCGGCCTCGACGATCTGTCGGCCAAGGGCGCGCGCAAGTACGACGTCGTCATGTCGGTGATCGCCGCGCTCCTCGCCGCGTGCGCCGTCATCCCCGCGCTCCTCATGGAGGCGACGGTCGGCGAGTGGACGACCGAGGAGGACGAGGACGCGGTCGAGCTCCGCCGCACCCGCGAGATGGGCATCGCCGGCCTGTCGATCGCGCTCGCCCTCGGCTTCCTGATGGTGACGTGCAACGTCGCCAACGAGAAGAACATCCGCAAGGACGTCAGCTACCTGAAGACGTCGCAGCCCGGTCCGTCGACGCGCAAGATCGTCGAGGCGATGAGCGACCCGGTGCGGGTCCTCCTCTTCTTCCCCGAGCTCAACGAGGTCGGCGGCGAGGTGAAGGGCTACTTCGACGAGCTCGCGCGCCAGACCAAGGGCAAGCTCACGGTCGAGGAGCACGATCGGCTCCTGTCGGCGACGCTCGCCAAGAAGTACCAGGTGACCAAGGACGGCACCGTGGTGCTCGTCCGCGGCGCCGACGCCAAGGAGAAGCACGAGAAGTTCGATCTCGACACCGACATCGAGAAGCACCGCCGGCGCGACGGCAAGCTGCGCGTCCTCGACCAGACGGTGAACACCGCGCTCATGAAGATCCTGCGCGAGAAGCGCAAGGCGTACCTGACCGTCGGCCACGGCGAGATCAACGACCCCGACTCGCTGCCGCCGCACCTGCGCAGCCAGCTCCCCGACGCCCGCACCCAGGTCATCAAGAACATCCTCACCCAGCTCAACTACGAGTCGAAGAACCTCGGCACGATGGACGGCCTCGCCAACCAGATCCCCGAGGACGCGACCTTCGTGATGGTGCTCGGGCCCAAGCAGGCGTTCGATCCCGCCGAGCTGGAGACCCTCGCGCGCTACGTCGACGGCGGCGGCAAGCTGCTCGTCGCGATGGACCCCGAGGGTGACTTCCGCCTCGGGCCGCTCGAGGGCCGCTTCGGCACGGGCCTCGGCGAGCAGCGCCCCGGCGAGGACGCGCGCATCGGCCTCGTCACCGACGACAAGAACTTCCTGCCCCAGCGCCGCAACCCGAGCGACTACCGGATGGCGCTCACCAACCAGTTCTCGTCGCACGCGTCGACGACGTCGCTCTCGCGCGGCGACGCCCGCAACGGCATCCTGCTCCAGACCGCGGGCATCCTCACCGATCGCGAGTTCACGACGCCGGGGGCCAAGCCGACCCGGACGTACGTCGTCCGCACGATGGGCGAGGCCTGGGTCGACTACGACGACGACCTCAAGGCCGGGCCGGCCGAGAAGCGCGACCGCTACAACATCGGCGCGGCGATCGAGGGGCCCAAGGTCACCGGCGCCGACGGCACCGAGGCCGACGGCTTCCGCGCCATGGTGTTCAGCGATCAGGACCTCTTCGCCGATCAGATGGTGCAGACCCGCACCGGCCAGATCTTCATCGAGACCAACGGCCGCTCGCTGCCGATCGACGCCATCCGCTGGCTCGGCGGCGAGGAGCGGATCAGCGACATCGTCAACGACGAGCGCGATCCCGAGATCAAGCAGACCAAGCGCGAGCAGGCGGCGTGGTTCACGGCGACGACGATCGTGGCGCCGCTCGCCCTGTTCGGAATCGGCATGCTGTTCGGCCGCCCGCGGCGCAAGCGCCACGCGGCCGTGAAGAAGGAGGCTGCGCCATGAAGGGCGTCATCGTTCACGGAGCGCTCCTGGCGATCATGCTGGTCTACGGCTACGTCACGTGGACCACGGAGAAGCCCAAGAAGGCGCTGACCGGCGAGGTCGTGATGTGGAACCGCGCCGAGAGCGACCTCAAGGCGGTCGAGTTCGCGACCAAGGACCACACGCTGCGCATCGAGCGCCGCGGCGAGGGCGCCGGCGCGTACTGGTGGGGCATCGACACGCGTACGTCGAAGAAGCTCAAGCCCCAGGAGCCGCCGCCGCCGGCGCAGCCGGGCGAGCCGCCGCCGCCGCCGCCCGAGCCCGAGTACGTCGAGGAGACGGTCACGCGCGAGTTCCCGGTCGGCGAGCCCGGCGAGAAGCTGGTGAAGGACCTCGCGGCGATGCGCGCGATCAAGGCGCTTGGCGTGGTGAAGGAAGAGGCCAAGAAGGACTACGAGCTCGTCGACACGACCAGGACGATCGCGATCGTCTTCGGCGACGGCGCCAAGACGCTCGTGCTCGGTGGCCGCGTGCAGGGTGGCAGCGACCGCTACGCGCTCGACGTCGACACCAGCAAGGGCTTCGTGCTCGCCGGGTCGCTGGTCACGCCGCTCGAGGGCGGCGAGGGCTCGCTGCGCCCGAGCGACCTGCGCGCGTTCGATCCCAAGGCGGCGATGCAGGTCGAGATCGCGGCCGGCGACAAGAAGAAGACCGTCTATCGCATCAAGGCGAAGCAGACGGCGGCCGAGGGCGCGGACCCGCACGTGCCCAAGCCCAAGGACGAGCTGGTCGAGACCTGGGGCGAGGGCCAGACGGCCGACACGGCCGCGGCGAACTTCATCGACAAGATCGAGAAGCTGCGGCCGACGAGCTACGAGGCCAAGGTCGATCCGAAGACGCTCGCCAGCATCGTGACGCTCACGTACAAGGACGGCGGCGGCAAGGTGCTCGGCACGATGCAGGTGCTGAAGCACGAGAAGCCGGGCGAGGCGCCGCCTCCGCCTCCGCCGCCGGCCCCGGGTGAGCCGGCCCCACCGCCTCCGGCCGCGCCGGCGCCCGTCGTCGAGTACTACCTGTTGACGGAGCGCACACGTGTGCCCGCCGTGCTGCCCAAGGTCGCGGCGGAGCGGATCGCGCCCGACATCGAGACGGTGCTCCCGAAGCCCTGAGCTTCTCGACGCTTCCGGATCCTGACCTTGACCTGACCGATCGGGTGGTTACCCGACGGTCAGGACCTCCGTCAGGAATACAGGCAACCGCCGCGACGGTCCCCCGATCGAACCGCGAGGTACCCCTTCCATGAAGCGCATGATCCGTATGAAGCACGCCCTCGTCGCCGGCGCGGGCGCGGCGATCCTGGCGGCCGCCATCGGCGCGGCCACGAACCCGAACCACCACGCCGTCGCCCAGAGCGCGCCCCCGGCGGCGCTGCCCGCGACCACGCAGATCTCGGACGTCGCCGAGCGCGTCGTCGACAGCGTCGTCAACATCTCGACGACGCAGACGGTCGAGGCCGGCCCGTTCCTCTTCGACCCGTTCTTCGCCGACCCGTCGTCGCCGTTCCACGGCGAGCCCGACCAGCGCAAGGCGAAGAGCCTCGGCTCGGGCGTGATCGTGTCGGAGGACGGCAAGATCCTGACCAACGCCCACGTCGTGCGCAACGCCGAGGAGATCCTCGTGACCTTGCACGACGGCACCGAGCACGAGGCCAAGCTGCTCGGCACCGACCCCAAGTCGGACCTCGCGGTGCTCAAGCTGGAGCGCGCGAAGGGCAACCTGCGCCCGCTGCCCTTCGCCGACTCGTCGCGGCTGCGCCTCGGCGAGGTCGTGCTCGCCGTCGGCAACCCGTTCGGCGTCGGCCAGGCGGTGACGATGGGCATCGTGTCGGCGACCGGCCGCGCGTCGATGGGCATCGTCGACTACGAGGACTTCATCCAGACCGACGCGGCGATCAACCCGGGCAACTCGGGCGGCGCGCTCGTCAACCTGCGCGGCGAGCTCGTCGGCATCAACACCGCGATCCTGTCGCGCACCGGCGGCTACCAGGGCATCGGCTTCGCGATCCCGACCAACATGGCGAGCCCGATCATGAACGCGCTCATCGCCGACGGGAAAGTGAACCGCGGCTGGCTCGGCGTCACGCTCGCGCCGCTCGACGCCAGGGCGCAGGCGAAGTTCCGGGTCGCCACGGGCGTGCTCGTCGCCCAGGTCGGCACCGACACGCCGGCCGAGAAGGCGGGCCTCTCCGCCGGCGACGTGATCGTCGCCGTCGACGGCACCGAGGTGCGCGACGTCGCGCGGCTGCGCAACGCGGTCGCGATCAAGGGCGCCGGCAAGACGACCACGCTCGACGTCCGCCGCGACGGCAAGCTCGAGCGGGTGAAGGTCACGCTCGGCGCCCTGCCCGAGCAGCAGAAGCTCCGCCGCGTCCGCGTCCGCTAGTTCAGCCGGCGATCACCAGCGCGCCAGCGACGAGGGCGCCTGCCCTGACCGCGGGCGGCTGCTGGCGCGCGAAGCCGAACATGAGCAGGCTGCAGCCCATGAGCAGCTTCGCCCAGCCCTGGATCGACGAGGCGATGACGCCATCGCGGGCCCGCCACCATGCTCGCTCGCCACCGAAGGACGCGCTCGGGCGTTCAGGGCCCGCCGCCGCGGACGGACTCGCCCAGGGCGAGCGCTCGGACCTCGAAGTCCGTCGACACCGCGCGCAGCTCGTCGGGGAGCGCGGCGAGGTTGACGTTGAGCGAGTAGGCGAAGGGCGCGTCGAGCGGGCGGAAGAAGTCGTCGAAGTGGTGGGGGACGACGACGCGCGGCTCGAGGCGCGCGAGGATGCGCTGCCAGTAGCGCGGCGTGAAGCGGCGGCCGGCGATGCCGGCGAGGAAGTAGTCGACGCCGCGGTGGCGGAGCTCGTCGTCGACGAGGTTGCACGAGCCGTGGTGGTAGAAGGTCGCGCCGGCGACGGCGATGTGGATGCCCCAGACCTGGCCGCAGCGGTAGGCCTGCGGCGTGAGGTCGTCGGTGTGCTCGCACGAGAGCTCGCCGTCGTGCGGGGTCCAGAGCCCGGCGGCGAGCCTGGAATGACGGCTCGGCACGAACGTCACCGTGAACGGGCCGAGGTCGATCGGCCGGTGGGGCTCGGCGGTGACCGCGAGCTCGGGGCGGCCGTGCAGGCGGAAGAGGTGCGCGAGCGACTCGCTGCCGTACGCCTTGCAGCCGGCGCGCGCGGCGAGCGCCGGCACGTCGAGCGCGTGATCGAAGTGGGTGTGCCCGACGAGGATGGCGACGGGATCGGGGAGTGTGCGCAGGCGCTCGGGGTCGGCGGGGACCACGCGGCGGCGCACGAGGTCGCCGAGCGGCAGCCGCGTCACGTACGGATCGACGAGGAGGTGCTGGCCCTGGTAGGTGAAGCGGAATCCGGCGACGCCGAGCCATTGCAGCTCGAGGCCCGGCGGCAGGTCGCCAGCGCGCGGCGAGCGCGACCACGCGAGGTCGGCGTGGGTGGACGAGTCCGCGGTCGCGCGGGAGCGGCGCTGCGTGGCGTACGCGAGGAGCGACGCGATGTGGCCGATCGGCCCGAGCATGTGGCCAGAATACCGAGAAGATCGGGCACGGGCACGGGCGCGGGCACGGGTGGTAGGGTTCGACGCAGAAAAGGAGAGAGACATGGCCTTCACGCTCCCCGAGCTGCCCTATGCCAAGGACGCCCTCGCGCCGGTGATCTCGGCCGAGACCATCGACTACCACTACGGCAAGCACCACCAGGCGTACGTCACCAACCTGAACAACCTGGTGCCCGGCACGAAGTACGAGAACATGTCCCTCGAGGAGGTGGTCAAGGCGAGCCATGGCCAGCTCTCCGAGAAGCCCGTGTTCAACAACTCGGCGCAGGTGTGGAACCACACCTTCTACTGGCACTCGCTCTCGCCGACCGGCGGCGGCGCGCCGAGCGGCGCGATCGCGCAGGCGATCGACAAGGCGTTTGGCGGCTTCGACAGCTTCAAGGAGAAGTTCTCGAAGGCGGCCGCGACGCAGTTCGGCTCGGGCTGGGCGTGGCTCGTCAAGAACGCCGACGGCGGCCTCGCGATCGAGCAGACCGCCAACGCCGACACCCCGTTCGCGACGGGCAAGACGTGCATCCTCACGATCGACGTGTGGGAGCACGCCTACTACATCGACTACCGGAACGCGCGTCCCAAGTACATCGAGGAGTTCTGGAAGAAGGTGAACTGGGACTTCGCGAACAAGAACCTGGGCTGACCGGCTCAGGGTTCCACAGCGCCGCTGGTGAGCTGAGGTAACGCGAAGCGGACCTCGTGGACGACGCCGGCGGTCGCGTCGACGAGCGCGACGCCGGCGGCGGCGTAGGCGACCTGGTACTCGAGGAGCTGGCGGCGGGTGGCGGCGGTGGCGAGGCTCGGCGCGAGGTCGCCGGTCTTGACCTCGGCGACCCAGCGCTCGTCGTCGCGCGCGACGGCGAAGTCGCAGCGCAGCGCGGTCTCGTGCACGTCGTCGTCGATGGCGACGTGCCACACGTGCGCGACCTGGCGCTCGCCGGTGA
>JAIOII010000447.1 GCA_019912685.1 Kofleriaceae bacterium | reverse complement strand
ACTTCATGCGCGAGAAGCGCGCGCGGCGCGCCGCCGCGAATCCGCTGGCGCGTGAGGAGACCGCCGAGACCATGGCGAGAGATGCGGACGAGCCGATCACTGTTCACGTCGACGCGGTCGCGCAGCGCCAGGGGGCCGGCGGCGCATGCGCGGCAGACGCCGAGCCGGAGGCTGCGGTCGAGCTGGATCGCGAGGTCACGCTCGCGATGCGGGGCATGGGCTTCGGCGCGGGCGAGACCTGCCGCGCCGTGGTCGACAGCGCCGGTGCTCCCGCGACCACCTTCGAGGCGCGGCTGCGCGCGGCGCTGGCATCGTGGAGGACGTCGCGGGGATCGCGGTGCTCCGAGGGACCGTTCGATGATGCGGCGCTCCGCCTGACCACGGCCCTCGCCTCGATGGCCGCGCCGGCCGAGGCCTACGAGATGTGTTGAATCGACGGGCGGGAGGCGGAGCTCGTCGGGGGCGACGCCGGGGCCGCCGCCGAGGTAGATGCCGAACGGGTCGCCCGCCTGCGCGCCCAGCTGCCCCACCCTCCAGGAGCCATCTCATGGTGTGAGACTAGAACGGTGCGCGCGGCGCGGGCATTCTCGCGAGCATGAAGCGCGAGCGCATGGGCGAGGTGACGGTGCCGTCCGGCACGCTCACGATCCTGGACCCCGGGCACATCGGCATGTTCGAGAACGAGGACATCGCCGAGGTGCCGGCGGTGATGGTGGGCGACCTGCCGCGCGATCGCGCGCTGCCGGTGTGGGGCGTCCGGGTCTGCGAGGGGCAGTGGGCGGCGCTCTGGGACCACGTGGTCGTCGAGCTGCACGACGCGCCGGTCGTGTCGAGCGAGGAGGTCGGTACCGCCATGGTCGACTTCGCGCGCCTGCTGCTCGCCGACGAGAGCAACCCCGAGAAGTGGATCCACTCCGACTGCATCGACGGCAAGGCCGACTTCGTGTTCTGGGGCCGCGACGCCGCCGACCTCGCCGCCGCCGTCGGCGCACCCGCGCTCGAAGACGGGAACTTCGGCTGGCGCGACCGCGCCGTCCACGAGATCGTCGAGCGCGGCACCGCGGCCGAGGAGCTCCGCGCCGAGCGCGGCTGGAAGCTGGCGACCGACTTCCGGCCGCACTCACATCACTGGGCCGCGCTCGAGATCGCGCGCGCCTCCGAGACCGAGTCCGCGACGATCGACGTGGGCGACCTCCGCGTGTGCCTGTTCTTCACGACCTGGGGTGACGGCCTCTTCCCCGTGTTCGTCGACCGCGCCGCCGACGGCATCCCCGTGCAGGTCCGCATCCAGCTCCACACCGTCGACTCCGCCGCCAACATGGCCGCGGTGAACGACTGAGCTACGCGCCCGGTGGCGGGCGGAGGGCGGCGGCGGGCGCCGCCGGATCCGGCTCCAGCTCGGGGAGCAGCTCGGCGAGCTCGCGCGCGACGGCGCGGGCGCGGTGGCGGATGAAGTCGGTGGAGTAGGGGCCCGAGAAGTAGACGACGAGCGCGGCGGAGAGCCAGAAGGTGAGGACGTAGGCGTCGGGGTCGGCGAGGTCGCCGTGGGTGTGGCCGGCGGCCTTCGCGCCGGCCTGCGTGCGCCGGACGAGGAGCTCGACGCGCGAGCGCTGGAGCTCCGACGGCGCGCGCGCGGCGGCGACGATGTCGCCGCGCACGATGCAGAGCACGTTCTCGGCATGCTGGATCGCGGTGAGCGCCTCGAGGAACTGGTGGATGCGATCGGCGACGCGTGTCGGGCGCGCCGCGCCGCCGGCGACGACGGTCACCGCGGGGAACTCGAGCGGCGCGGCGGGGACCTCGTCGGTGGTGGCGTGGTTGCCGCGGACCTCGCGCGCGGCGGAGCGGAGCGCGCGCACGGCCTGCTCGAGCGCGAGGTCGA
>JAIOII010000446.1 GCA_019912685.1 Kofleriaceae bacterium | reverse complement strand
CGTCGTCGATGCCGCGGGCGCGCAGCCCGAACGCGAGGTTCTCGAAAACCGTCAGGTGCGCGTGCAACGTCGGGTGCTGGCACACGATGGCGACGTCACGCTGCGCCGCGGTCAGCGCCGTGACGTCGCGGCCGCCGATGCGCACGCTGCCCGCGCTCGGCTCCTCGAGCCCGGCGGCGATGCGCAAGGCCGTCGACTTGCCGCACCCCGACGGTCCGGCGAGCGCGACGACCTCGCCGCGGGCGACGGCCAGGTCGAGGGGCGCGAGCGCGACGGCGTTGCCGGGATGGCGCTTCGAGATCGCGACGAGCTCCAGCACGGCTAGAACAGGAGCCGCGCGCCGAGGCGGGCGGCGAGCGGCGGCGTGCGCGTCTCCGCGTTGCGGAAGTTGCGGTTGCGCGCCGGTGACTGCGGATCGTCGGGCTCGTTGCCGTCCCAGTCCTGCGCCTTCGCCCACACCAGGTCCTCGCTGTCGCCGCCGAGGATCGGGTTGACCGGATCGTAGCTGTACGACTCGTCGGGGTACGACGTCGCCTGCCGGTTGAACACGTTGAACACGTCGGTGAAGACCTCGACCTGCATGTCCTTTCCCAGCTTGCGCCCGTACGAGAGGTGCAGGTCGAGCCCGGCGTCGGGGCTCGTCCGCCCGAACGCGCCGCGCGGCAGGACGAACGACTCGTCGTAGCCGTACATGTTGCTCGACGCGAGCGCGTCGATCGGTGTGCCCGACGCGACACGCAGGCGCGCGCCCGCCGTCAGCTCACCGGCTCGCTCCAGATCGGCGACGTAGTACCCGTCGATCTTGAGGTCGTGCGGCCGGTCGTTGGGCAGCGGGCCGTACCGGTTGCCGAGCAGCTCGACGAGGTCGTACTGCGCGGTGATGTTGGGGAGGATCGCGCCACTGTCGGGCGAGTAGAGACCGGGGAAGTTGCCGCGCGTGCGCGAGTACGTGTACGAGGCCATGAGGAAGAACGACCTCGCGAAGCGCTTCACGACCTGGAGCTGGAGCGAGTGGTGGACGCGCGACGGCTTGTCGAACTTGCGGATGCCGGTGAACACCTCGAGCAGGTGCTCGAGCCGCGCGCGCTCCGCCGGGTCAGTCGCCGCCTCGATCTCGGCGCGCAGGCGCGCCTCCTCCTCCTCGGGGAACTCGCCCGGGTTGGACAGGATGTACGTCTCGGTGTTGTCGGGGGACACGTCCTCGAGGACGCGGCCGAGCCGGCGGTCGTGGAACGACACGCCGAGCTTCAGATCGTCCGTGAGCGCGAGCTCGACGCCGAGGATCGCCTCGTCCATGTACTGCGCCTTGACCCCGGGCGCGACCAGGACGCCCGCGCCGTACACGCTCGAGCCGAGCGCGGGATCCTCGCCGCCGGCGACGCAGCCGGGACCGTCGGGGCCGCCGATGCCGTCGACGACGTCGCCGCACTGCGACGGATCGTAGACACGGCGATAGGTCGTCTCACCGCCGAAGTTGATGCTGTTGAGCGACAGCGGCACGGACTCGTAGAACCGCCCCCAGTGGCCGTACACCTTCGAGCGGCCCTCGCCGGTCCAGTCGTAGATGACGCCGGCGCGCGGCGCCCACATGCCCGTGAGCTTCATCGCGTTGGTGCCGCGGGACTCGCCGGTGAACGGGTCGACCGTGTCCTGCAGGTCCTCCGCGTACCGCAGGCGCTGCTCCTCGTAGCGGAGGCCGGCGTTGATCGTCAGATCGGGGCGGAGCTGCCACGAGTCGCGCACGTACGCGGCCCAGTTCATGGTGTTGCCGACGACGTCGGTCGGGCCGAGCAGCTCGCACGCGTAGCTGGTCCCGTGGTCGGTGTCGGGGCACGTGTCGGGCAGGCCGTCGGGGTTGCCGGCCGGCGCGAGCCGCACGTAGCGCGACACCGCCGTCTCACCGCCGCTCCAGTCGGTCGGCAGGTTGACGTCGTAGATGATGTCGCCGCTCGTGCCACGCTTCGTGCGCAGCTGGTTGTCCTCGAGGTCGAGGCCTGCCTTGACCTCGTGGTGGCCGAGCACGACGAAGCGCTGCGTCGCCGCGAGGCGCGCGCCGAACCGCTCCTCGGTCGAATCGGCGAGGTGCCCGACGCCGCCGATCGCGTAGCCGACGCCCTCGTCGGGGCAGTTGCGGATCATCGGGTACGGATCGCTGGGGCCGCCGTCGCTGCAGCCGTCGATCGTCCGCGTGCTCTCGCCGCCGAGGCCGGCCCACGTCCCGAGGTCGCCGTAGTAGAGGTTCTGGCGCGGCATGCTGCGCGCCGCGGCGTCGAGCGGATCCTGGCGGAAGCTCGCGCGGTGCCACCCGACGAGCGCCTCGAGCTCGGTCTTGTTGTCGTTCAGCTTGGACGTCCAGCGCGCGGCGACGTCGGTGGTGAGCGAGCGATCGTGGAAGCGCGTCGCGGCCGGCAGGCCGTTCACGCCGAGATCGTCGTGCGAGCGCCGGGTGCCGATGATCGACAGCTGGCCCTGGTGCTCCGGCCGCACCGCGAGGTTGAGCTTGCCGACGAACGGGTACGACGTCGTCCGCGTGCGCAGCTCCTGGCGGTCGAGCTCCTCGAACACGAGGAAGCCGGTCACGGGATCGACGTCGGGGATGCCGTCGCCGTCGGCGTCGACGCGACGCTTGGTCACGCGCGCGAGGCGCTCGCGCTCCAGCTGCGGGGCGAGGCCGGCATAGAACCAGAGGCGATCGCGGACGATCGGGCCGCCGACCTCGAAGCCGACGTCGGCGTCGTAGTCGACCTCGCCCTCGGCGTCGATCGACGTGCTCTGCGTCGGGGTCGGCGCGGGGCGCGCGATCAGGGCGCCCGGCCCGACGTAGCCGAAGATGCTGCCGCGGAGCTGGTTCGAGCCGGTCTTGGTGACGACGTTCACGACGCCGCCGGTCGAGCGGCCGAACTCGGCGTTGTAGCCGCCGGTGATGATGTCGGTCTGCTCGATGAACTCGTTGACGATCGGCGAGCCGAGCTGGCCGTACACGAGCGAGGTCGTGTTGACGCCGTCGACGATGTACTGGTTTTCGAGCGAGCTCGAGCCCGAGAACGAGACGCCGGCGTCGTCGGCCGTGCTCCCCGGCGCGGCGGTGAGCACCGAGGCGTAGCCGCGCCCCACGGGCAGCCGCCGCGTGTACTCGCCGTCGATGGTCACGCCCTGGGTCGTCGCGGTGGGATCGATCGCGGGCGCCCGCCCGTCGATCGTGATGACCTCGCCGCCGGCGCGCGCGGTGTCGAGCGCGAGGTAGCCGGGGGTCGTCCGGTTGGCCGCGACGTCGACCGTGCGCCGCACCGCGAGGTCGGCGTAGTAGCAGGTCACGGTGTACGTCCCGGGCGCGAGGTTCGAGATCTTGTAGTGGCCGGTCTCGTCGGTGATGGCCGCCTGGCTGCCCTGCATCGCCGGCGACGTCGCCACGACGGTCACGGCGACGAGCGGCTCGCCCGTCGCCGCGTCGGTCACGACGCCCTGGACCGCGCCCGTGGTGAGGCTCTGCGCGGCGGCCGAGCCCGCGAGCGCGAGCAGCACGAAGATGATGACGCGGCTCATCGCCCGTCCTCCTTCGCGGCGGTCGTCCAGGTGACGACCCGGTCGCTCGCGAGCGCGTCGTCGAAGCGGTTCTTGATGCCGCCGGCGCCGCCGACCACCGTCACCGCGTACGTCGTGCCCGCGCGGAACCCGCCCGGGACGGTGATGTGGATCGTGGCGGCGTCGTCCTCGGCCATCGTCGCCTCGAGGTCGTCGAGGTCGAGGTCGCCCGCCTTCACGCGGATCGCGCCGCGCACCGACGCGGGCGCCAGCTCGGAGTTGAGCTGGATCGTGATCGCCGCGTCCTGCGAGCCGTCGACGGTGAGCGGCACGTCGGTCGCGCCGTCGTGCGGCTCGCTGGTCGCGAGCGTGAACGCCTCGACGCCGAAGGCGATGGCGCTCGTATCGCCGGGCGCGCAGTCGCCGCCGTCGGCGGCCGCGCACAGCGCGAGCCCCTGCTTGTCGACGACGTCGGTGAAGCCGAGGGTGCAGGTCGCGCCGGGGCGCATCCCCTCGGCCGGCACGATCGCGATCGCCGGGCCGAGCGAGTCGGTGCCGACCGAGCCGGTCGCCAGGCGCTGGCTGCCCGCCGGCTGGTAGTAGCTGCGCGAGCGGTCGAGCGCGACCGCGACGCCGTCGCAGGTGAGGACGACCGCGCCGTCGATCAGCCGGGTGTCGTCGATCGCGCCGTCGCCGTTCGCGTCGAGGATGCCGACCGGGCCGTCGGCGCCGATGCACACCGCCTCGCAGCGGCGGAGATCGGCGCCCGCGCAGCGCGCGATGTCGTCGATGTCGGTGCCCGCGGGCACGCGGCTCCACGACCCGTCGGCGCACGGGATCTCCTCGAGCGAGGATCCGCGCAGGAGCTCGTCGACGACCACCCGCAGGCGCTGGCCGTCGCGCGCGACCGCGTCGCCGACCACGCGATCGTCGGCGACGACGTCGATGTCGGGATGGTCGCCGAACGCGAGCCGCGCCTGCAGCTCGACGTGCTCCAGCCCCTCGTCGTCGACGATCGCCACGCGCTCGCGGGCGAGCACCTGCAGGATCCGCGGCGGGCCGTCGGAGTCCAGCGGGTCACCGGGGCCGCCGCTGCACCCGGAGCCAAAGATCAACATCGCGATGATCGACCTGCGCATCCCTCGTCGCTCCTTGCCGTTCCTGCGCGGAGGATCGTCGCGAGGGTGGCCGGCGGTGTCGCGGGAATGGCTCGGCGGCGTGGCCGCTTCCGATCAGCGCGTCGTCGGCGACATGGGCGGTGGGATGCACACACCGCGAGCGGGGCTTCGACCCCCGGCGTTCCGGCGAAGGTATGCGGGGTTACGCTGGCCCGCGCGTTGCTGTACCGCCCCGCATGAGGGGCACCAAGAACAGCTTCATCGGGATGGCCGTCGCGATCGTCGCACTGTACGGAGCTTGCACAGACGAGGTCGAGGGCGGCGATCCGGACGGCCTGGCGGTCAGCGGGCAGGTGATCGACTTCGCCACCGGCGAGGTCCTGACCGGCACCGCGAGCGTGTCGACGCGCGGGCTCGATCCGGCGCCGGTCGTGATCGTCGACGGCGCGGCGTTCGCGATCGAGCCGATCCCCGCCAACTCCATCTTCCACCTGCTCTCGGCGGCGCCGCCGACCCACCGCGCGACCTACGCCGCGGTCGAGGTGATCGACGGGTCGCTCGAAGGCATCCGGGTGCCGGCGCTCGGCGAGACGTACATCGCGTCGCTCGCCACCGGCTTCGGCGTCTCGCCGACCGCGGCGCGCGGCATCCTCCTCGCGCGCGCCGTCGACGACGCCGGCGCGCCCCGCGCCGGGATCCCGGGCTCCGCCTTCACCGTGCCCCCCGGTGCGAGCGGCCCGTTCTTCCTCGATCCCCAGCTCCAGGCCGCGCCCGGCGCGACGGCGACGACGGCGTCGGGCTGGGTCGTCTTCTTCGAGATCGAGCCCGGCCTCGTCGGCCTCACCGCGAGCGCAAACGCGCAGGTCACGATGGAGATGGCGCAGAGCCCGGTCGCGCCGGCGGCGGCGACGATCGCCGACGTCAAGATCACCGACGGCGCCACGGTGCTGCCGACCAACGTCTCGTTCCGCCAGCAGGTGCGCCCGATCTTCCAGCTTCGCGGCTGCGAGAGCTGCCACTCGGGCTCCGGTCCCGGCCGCGACCTCGGCAACCTGACGCTCGATGGCTCGGTGTCGCTCATCTATCGCGAGCTCGTCGAGGAGCTCGCGCTCACCGCAGGCCCCAAGCGCGTCGACCTCGAGATGCCGGAGAAGAGCCTCGTGCTCACGATGCCGTCGGCCGAGGATCCGCCCGATCGCCATCCGAACGTCACGTTCACCGGGCCGAGCGACCGCGACTACCAGCTCATTCTCGTCTGGATCCGCGAGGGCGCGCGCGACAACTGAGGCGCGGCGTTCAGCTCGCGCGCTGCATCGCCGCCTCGGCCCAGCGCACGAGCTGCGGATGGCGCACCGCCCCCGGCTGCTGGAACACCGGCTGGCCGCGGCGGAACACGATGAAGTTGGGGATGCTGCTGGTGCGGTAGCGACGGGCGAGCTCGGGCAGGCGCTCGGTGTCGACCTTGACGACGAGGGCCCTGCCCGCGAGCTGTCGCGCGGCCTCGGCGACCTCGGGCGCGACCACGCGGCACGGCCCGCACCACGCCGCCCAGAAGTCGACGAGCACCGGCACCTCCGTTTGCCCGATGATCTCGTCGAACGTCGCCACATCCGGCGCCGCGATCGGCTCGGCCTGCGGCGGCAGCGCCGTCTTGCAGCGTCCGCACTTGCCGGCGTCGGCGAGCCGTCCCGCCGGGATCCGGTTCTCGGCGCCGCAGGCCGCGCATCTCCTGGTCACCATCCCCACAACGTGCGCACGCGCGTTTCGCGGTCAAGATCAGCGCGCGCGTGGGCGTACGGCGCAAGGCTTGCGCGTTCCCGCGCGCGTCCGGCCCCTCCGCGCAGCGTTGCGCCGGCACGCCCGCTGCAGATTCACCGGGCATGCTGTCCCAGATCGGCAAGCAACCCGCCCGGGAGGGAGGCGAGCTCGTCACGGCCCTGTCGGAGTGTCACGAGCGCATCCGCCTCTACCTGAACCTGGCGCGACAGCTCGCCGCAGCCACCGACGTCACCGCGCGCGAGCGCCGGGACGCGGCGCGCGCGGTTCGCCGCTACTTCAGCCTCGCGCTGCCGCTCCACATCGCCGACGAGGAGGAGCTCATCACGCCGCTCCTCGTCGGCAGCGATCCGCACCTCGACGAGGCGCTGCGGATGATGAACGACGAGCACGACGAGCACGACCACGACGTGCAACGGCTGGTCCTGCTCTGCCACGTCCTCGAGCACGATCCGTCGCACCGGCGCGCCCGCGCGGAGCTCGCGAAGCTCGCCGCCCGGCTCGACGCCGCCTTCGCGCGCCACCTCGCGCTCGAGGAGGCGATCGTCTTCCCGGCCCTGCGC
>JAIOII010000445.1 GCA_019912685.1 Kofleriaceae bacterium | reverse complement strand
CCCCCGCATCATCCGGCCTCCGATCCACCCGCAGCGCCTCGTTGTCCCACGCCCCATCCCTCTCGACGAACACCTGCGGGTCCTCGTCCCTCATCAGCCGCTCCGCCTCCTGCACCGCCCGCTTGAACCTCGCGAACACGTTCGACCGCCCCTCGCCGCGCGCCCACATCCCCGCGATCTCCTCGAGCTCGCTCTCCTCGTGCTGCCGCCACCGGCGCGCGAGCCGGTGCGCGGTGTGCCCGCGGTACCCGAGCGCGCGCAGCACCTCGATGCCCGTCTCGTACGCCGACGCGAACGTCTCGCGGTGCGCGAACGTGACGCCGTGCCGCTTGAGCTCGTAGTACTGGATGCGGTCCCGCGCCCGCGCGAAGATCTGCAGCTGGGGGAAGTGCTCCTTCGCCGTCTCGACGATCGCGATCGCCTGCTCCGGATCGTCGACGGCCACCACCAGCAGCTTCGCGTTCGCGCAGCCCGCCGCCCGCATGAGGTCCACGCGCGACGCGTCGCCGTAGTACACCTTCAGCTCCAGCCTCCGCACCACGTCGACCATCTCGGGGTCCAGGTCGAGCACGGTGCAGCGCACGCCCATGGAGCGCAGCATCCGGCCGACGACCTGGCCGAACCGGCCGAAACCCGCGATCACCACCGGCGACTCCTCGTGCGCGATCTCATCGTGCGGCCGCGTGTCCGCGCTGTCCGTCGTCACCGCCGGCAGCACCCAGCGCTCGAGCGCGACGAACAGGAACGGCGTGAGCAGCATCGAGATCGCGACCGCGGCCACGAGCGGCCCCGCCGTCGCGTCGCCGTAGATCCGGTTCTGCAGCCCGAACGAGATCAGGACGAACGCGAACTCGCCGACCTCGGCGAGCCCCATCGCGAGCAGCCAGCGCGACGGCCGATCGAGCTCGAACAGCCGCCCGAGCGCCAGCAGCACGCCGAGCTTGAGCACCATCGTGCCGACCACGATCCCCGCGATGGTCGAGGGCTCGTCCCCGATCAGCGGGAAGTCGATCTGCGCGCCCACCGAGATGAAGAACAGCCCGAGCAACAACCCCTTGAACGGTTCGATGTCGCTCTCCAGCTCGTGCCGGTACTCGCTGTCGGCGAGCACCACGCCGGCGACGAACGTGCCGAGCGCCGGCGAGAGTCCCACCTCCTGCATCAGGAAGGCGGTCGCGACGACGATCAGGAGCGCCGCCGCGATGAACGACTCGCGCAGCTTCACCGCGGCCAGGAACTGGAACATCGGCCGCACGATGAAGCGCCCCGCCGCGACCACGCCGACGACCGCGCCGATCACCAGGAGCCCCGTCATCCACGCCGGCCGGTCGTCGCCGCCGCCGTGCCCGCCGCCGCCACTCACGGCCTCGGCGACGCCGAGCAACGGGAACACCGCGAGGATCGGGATGACCGCGATGTCCTGGAAGAGGAGCACCGAGAACGACGCCTGCCCGCCGCTCGTCTTGAGCAGGTTGCGCTCCGTCAGGGTCGACAGCACGATCGCCGTGGACGACATCGACAGGATCATCCCGACCGCCAGCGCGACGCGCCAGTCGAGCCCCAGCGCGAGCCCGCCGCCCGCCGCCAGCACCGTCGTCACCACCACCTGCAACCCGCCGAGGCCGAGGATCGGCCGCCGCAGCTTCCACAGGAGCTGCGGCTGCAGCTCGAGCCCGACGATGAAGAGCATCATCACCACGCCGAACTCGGCGAAGTGCATGACGTGGTGCCCCTCCTTGCCGACGAGCCCGGCGACGTGCGGCCCGATGAGCACGCCCGCGACCAGGTAGCCGAGCACCGCCCCGAGCCCGGCCTTCTTCGCGATCGGCACGCACACGACCGCCGCGCACAGGTAGACGAACGCCTGGAACAGCACCGTGTCGGTCACGCGTCCACCTCGCCGAGGTTCGCCGCCGCCGCCGCCTTCGCGAGATCGATGCGCTCGTCGCGCACCGCCTCGAGCAGCTTCCGGTAGGCCGCCACCGCCGGCGCCGTCGTCTCCCCCGCCAGCCGCAAGGCGCCGTGCACGACGAACGGCGCCAGGTACGTCATGCCGCACAGGTACGCGGTCTGATCGAACGGCGCGAGCAGCTCGCGCATCGTGAACCGGTTGTAGCCCTCGCGCTGGTACGCGTCCTCACCGCCGCCCGTCGTCACCGCGTTGAACATGAGCTTGCCCCGGAGCGCCGCCCCGCCCTTGCCGTACGCCCAGCCGTGCTCGAGCACCAGATCGAGCCACTCCTTCACCAGCGCCGGCGTCGAGTACCAGTAGAACGGGTGCTGCAACACGAGCACGTCGTGCTCGACGAGCAGCGCCTGCTCGCGCGCGACGTCGACGGCGAACGTCGGGTACCGCTCGTACAGGTCGTGCACGGTGACCCCGGCGAGGTCGCGCACGCCCTCCATCAGCCTCCGGTTCACGCGCGACCGTTCGAGCACGGGATGCGCGAACAGGACCAGGACGCGCCGCATCGGGGCCTACGGTCGTACCACGAGCGCGAGCACCCGCTCGCGCAGCGCCGACGGCTGCCACGGCTTGGGCACGACGTCGTCGACGAGGCCCTCGCCGCGCGCCTGCTGCAGCGCCGGCTCGTCGTCGAACCCCGTGACCACCACGATGCGCACCGCCGGCCACCGCCGCCGCACCTCGCGCGCCAGCTCGACGCCGCTCGGCGAGCGCCCGAGCGCCATGTCGGTCACCAGGACGTCGACGCTCCACCGTTCGAGGAGCGCGGTCGCCTCGCCGGCGTCGGCCGCGGCCACCACCTCGCCCGCCCGCGCGAACGTGCGCACCATGAGGTCGCGGTTGTAGAGCTCGTCGTCGACGACGAGGATGCGCGCCGGCGGGTCGTGCTGCGGCGCGCGCCCGCCGTCAGCCATGCGCCTCGGCGTCCTCGCGCAGCTCGGGCCCACGCACCGGGAGCGTCACGATGAACTCGGCGCCGGCGCCCGGCCGGTTGCCCCACGTGAGCGTGCCGCCGTGCGCGCGCACGATGTTGGCGCAGATCCACAGGCCGAGGCCGGTGCCCTCACCGACCTCCTTGGTGGTGAAGAACGGGTCGGAGATCTTGGCCATGAGCTCCGGCTTGATCCCGGGCCCCGAGTCGCAGATCTCGACGCGGATCGTCGCGCCGTCGTCGAGCGTGTGGATCGACACCTCGATCCATCCGGTGCCCGTGATCGCCTGCGCCGCGTTGGTCAGGATGTTCATGAACACCTGGTTGACGTGGCCGGCGTTGCACAGGACGCGGGGGACGCCGGGGACGATGTTGCGGCGCACCTCGACGCGGTTCTTGAGCAAGGGGCCGATGAGGTTGAGCGTCGTGTCGATGCCGCCGACGATGTCGGCCTCGCCCAGCTCGGTGCCGCCCGTGCGCGCGAAGCTCTTCAGGTCCGCCACGATGTCGGCGGTGCGCTCGGCGCCCGCGCGGATCGAGCGCAGGAGCTTGCGCCAGTCGTCGACGAGGAAGTCGAGCTCGACCTCGCGCTTGAGCACCTCGAGCTTCTCGCGCAGGTCGGCCGGGAGGTCGGAGGTGTCGACGAGCGCGACCAGCCGGAGCAGGTCCTCCATGTACTGGCCGAGGAAGTCGACGTTGCCGTACACGAAGTTGATCGGGTTGTTGAGCTCGTGGGCGATGCCGGCGACCAGGCGACCGAGCGACGACATCTTCTCCTGGTGCACGAGCTGCGCCTGCGCGGCGCGCAGCTCCGCCGTCCGCTCGCGCACCTTCTCCTCGAGGTCCTCCTTGGCGCGGCGCTCGTGCTCGAGCGCGACCTTGAGGCGGCGCTGGATGCGCACGTCGGCGGTCACGTCGCGGTAGGTCTCGACCACGACCCGCTCGCCCCCGTCGAGCTCGACCGGCGCCGCCGTCACGATGAACGTCAGGTCCTCGCCGTCGCCGCGCCGCGCCTGGATCTCGTCGACCCGCAGGCGCCGCCCGACCTCCCTCACCTTGCAGCCGAGGCAGTGCTTCTCGCAGATCTCGAGCTTGAACAGCTCGTAGCAGTGCGCGCCGGCCTTCACCTTCTCGGCGAGCTGCCGCCCCCGCAGCCCGGTCAGGCCCTCGTAGGCCGGGTTGTAGTGCAGGACCCGGCGCTCGCCGTCGAGGACGACGGCGGCGTCCACGCTCCCGTCGAGGAGCTGCGTGATCTGATCGTACAGCTTGGCCAAGAGCTACGATTCCGCGAGGAACGAGAGATACCGCTCGGGTAGATCGTCGAACTCCATCGTCGCCCCGCACTGCGAGCACGCAAAGCTCGGGATGATCTGACCGCCCTGCGGCTGCGCGGGCACGTCGACCAGCTTCTCCTCTTCCTGGCCGCACTTCTCGCACACGTACGGCGCGTAGAACGAGCGGATCCGCGCGTTGCCGCGGAAGTTGTAGATCATGTTGAGCTGCGTGACGATCGCCGGCGAGCAGTGGGAGAACGAGAGGTCGGTGACGTGGGGCAGGTCGCGCACGAAGTTCACCCACTCGCGCACGCCGCAGCTGTTGATGCGGCGCACCTCGGCGAGCTGGAAGGCGACCGCGCCACGCAGGCGGCGGCGCAGCTCGACGAAGTCGGCGTTCTCGTCGATCTCGCCCACGAACTCGACGGTGGTCAGCCCCGGACGCTCCTTGATGCGCCACGAAAGCGCGACAGGCTCCGGCCCCCTCACGTCCGCCGTTGGCATCGTCGTTTGCTCCTTCACTCCATTCGCGCGGGTGGTTCTTCGAAGTGCAGATCGACGTCCGGCGCCGCGGCCTCGTTGAGCGACGAGGGCTCGATCAACACGTCCTTTACCTCGAAGCGGACCGGCTCGGGAGCCGCGAACACGCCGCGCTTCACCACCCTGCCCATGCGGCCGGCGAGGCCCTGGTACGCGCCCTTGGAGGGCGAAGACCAGCCCGAGATCGCGCCGCCACCGCCGAATCGGGTCACCGCGGTGCCGACGCTGGCGACCGTCGACGACGGGACCTTGCCGTTCACCTGGACGAACGCCGGGTTCGGCACCGCGCCGGTGTCGAACAGCTTCGCCAGGCCCTTCTGCGAGCCGACCGGCGCGAACACCGCCTGCGCGCCCTTGTACGACGCGACCTCGGCCACCGCCGCGGTCAGGTCGGGCTTGCCCACGCGCGACGCGAAGAAGCCGGCGTCGACCTCCGACTCGAGCATCGCGTTGTCGATGAAGCCGTTGTCGTTGCAGCCGGTCTGGACGTACGCGAGCTTCTTGCCCTTGAGCGCCTGCATGTCGCCGGCGCCCGACGCGTAGAGCGCCCAGCTGCGCGCCGTGCCGTCGCCGATCTTGGCGTTGGCCAGGACGTTCCAGCCGAGGTTGGTCGCGTAGCACTGCGCGTCGAGGATGGCGAAGTCGACGCCCGCGCTCTTGAGCGCGGAGAACGACGCGAACGACTTGCCCTCGGTCTTCACGCCGGTCTGGGCCTCGATCGCCTTGGCCAGGCCCTGCACGTAGTCGAGGCGCTGCTGCGACGTGCCGAACTCGACCGACGGGGCGTAGATGCCCACGACGATCTTGCTCGGCGCGGGCTGCGACGTGCCGGTCTTGACCGCGAGCGCGCCGACGGCGGCCACGAGGCAGAGGGTCGGGATGATGATGGTGAGCTTGCGCATGGTTACGTCTCCCCTCAGAACCCGTAGATCCGCTTCTTGGCGTCGATCCACTTCTGCAGGTCCCTGGCGTTCGCCTTGCCGCTGGCCGCGCGCCAGGCGTCGTAGGCGTCCCTGGGCTTGCCGGCCTGCTCGTAGAGGATGCCGAGGTTGACGAGCGCCTCGGGCGGTGAGCCGCGCAGGTTCTCGAGCGTCGAGATCCGGCTCGCGGTCAGCGAGAGCACGGCGCGGTTGTTGATGATGCGACGCTTCATCTCGTCCGTGGTCGCGTACTTGTCGGCGGCGTCCAGCGACTTGCCGGCCGGGCCGGAGCGGCCGTTGCGCCAGTGGTCGTACGCCACGTACTCGTGCGAGGACGCGATGAGCGCGCGCACCGTGTTGCCGAAGCTGCCGCTCGCCTTGCCGAGGATCCCGGTGAACTCGCTCGCCGCCCGCTGGCGCTGCGCCGCGTTGTTCGAGCGGTAGTCGCTGTACGCGCCGAAGAACGCGTTGCCGACCTTGTCGTACGGCGACTTCAGGTACGACGACTGGTTGCCCTTGGCCGCGAGCTGCTTGAACGTCTTGCCCGCCTCGTCGGTGTTGCCGCGCTCGAGGAGCGCCAGCGCGTAGCTGAACTCGAACGCGAGCGTCTCGGTGCCCTTGAGCAGCGACGGATCGCGGCTCGCGCGCTCGAGGTCGGCGACCGCGTCGGCGTCCTTGCCCGCCTTCATGTTGCGCCAGCCGCGGCGGAAGAGCGCGACCGCGAGGTTGCGCTTGGCGGCGTTGTTGATCTTCGGCACGCTCGCCGAGAAGCGCACCGCGATGTCGAGCTTCTCGACCGCGTCGTCGAGCTTGGTGCTCATGAGCAGCGGTCCCCACTCGGTGTAGATCGCGGCCTTCACGAGGTTCGCGCTGTTCTTCGTCGCCTCCTCGTCGGCGACCGCGAAGTGGTCCATCGCCTTGTTGGGATCCGGCTTCTTCGCGCAGAGGAGCGCGCGCCCCGAGAGCCGGTTGTAGTCGAGGCGGGCGCTGGGCACGTCCTTCAGCCGGGCCAGGTGGCGCAGGCCGGCGTCGCAGTCGCCCTTGTCGATCGCGATCACCGCCATGTTGCGCACGGTCATCGGCGACGCCGGGTCGGCCTTGACGGCGTCCTCGAGGAGCCCGACCGCGGCCTTGGTCTCGCCCTTCTTGAACGCGGCGAGCGCCTGCGCGTTGATCGCGTAGACGAGGTCGCGGCGGATCTCGACGTCCTTGGGCTTGAGCGCGACCGCCGCCTCGAAGCGCTGGCGCGCGACCGTGAGGTTCTTCTGGTTGTACTGGGACTTGCCGCTCACCAAATAGAGCTGCGTGGCCACCTCGGGCGACTGCGACGCGAAGTCCTTGCTCGCGATGAGCTTGTCGGCGACGGACTCCGCGCTCTGGTCCTTGCGCGCGGCGAGGTACGCGCTGCCGAGCTCGATGCCGAGCTCGAAGCTGCCCGGGCTCGCCTTCATGCCCTCCTCGAGCTTCTCGATCGCCTTGGTGAGGTTGGTGTTGACCGTGCCCGTCGACGGCATGCGGCGATAGGTCTTGCCGAGCTTCACGCTCAGCTCGGCCTGCTGACCACCCCCGCGCATGAGCTTCTCGGCCTCGAGGTACGCGCGCAGCGCCTCGGCCCACTCTCGCTCCTGGAAGTACGCGTCACCGATCAGGATGTGGCCGCGCGGCTCGTTCTTGCGCTTCTTCAGGTACTCGTTGGCGGACTGCCGGGCCTTCTGGGGCAGGCGCTTGGCGAGGTACGCGGTGCCGAGGTTGAAGTAGACCGAGCCGTTGGAGTCGACGTTGCGCGGGTTGCCCTGCAGGCGCTCGCACGTCGCGATCGCCTGGTCGAACTTGCGGAGCCCGGTGTAGGCCGCGCACAGCCCGATGTCCGCGTTGGGCTGCGCGTAGCGCTCCTTCGGGTGCTTGCGCTGGATGCGCTCGAACTGCTTGATCGCGTTCTCGTAGTCGGCCGTGGCGTCGCGCTCCTTGCCGTCGCGCACGGCCCTGGCGCCGCGCGCCAGGTACGAGAAGCCCAGGCGGATGAGCGGCATCACGTCCCGGCTCTCGAGATCGCTCTCGCGCGACGACAGGTAGCCCTCGCACGCGCTGATGGTCTTGGCCGGATCGCGGTTGAAGTGGAACTCGCAGAGGATCGCCTGGTTCGAGAACGCCGATGGCTTCTTGGCCACGGTCTTCTCCGCGACCGCGATCGCGCCGGGCTTGTCACCGGTGGCCCAGAGCAGGAGCGCCTCCTGCTCCAGGACCTCGGCGGCCTCGGGGTGCGTGAGCTTGGCCTTCTTGCGGACGAACTCGAGCCCCGCGGGGAAGTCGCCCTGGATGATGAAGATGCGCGCGCGGTTGCCGTACGCCTCGGGCGGGACCTGGTTGGGCGCCGACCGGATGGCGTTGTCGTACGCCTGGGCCGCCTTCTTCCAGTTCTTCTCCTCGAAGTACTTGTCGCCGTCCTTCAGATCGTCGGCGACGTCGGCCGCCGCCGGAGCGGCGATCGACGCGACGAGCGCGAGCGCGACGATACATTTGCGTGAACGCACGGGTCCCTCCGTAGCTTGTGCGTCAGAACCAATCGAGACGAGCAGGCCGCCGACCGGGGGTCGAGCAGCTCGAGCAATCAGAAGATCTTGCCGATGACGAGGGTGATGTCGTCCTTGCGGATGGCATCCCCGAAGAAGTTGGCCGCGTCGGTCACCACCGCGTCGCGGATCTCGCCGGCGTCGAGCGCGGCGGCGCGGCGCACCGAGGCGCGGAAGCGCTTCTCGCCGTACTCCTCGCCGCTCGTCGACTCGCACTCGACGATGCCGTCCGTGTACCAGACGAGGATGTCGCCGGGGACGAGCTCGGTGGTCTTGATCTCGTACTTCGACTCCTTGAGATCGCCGAGGCGGTTGCCGCGGATCATGAGCGACCCGAACTCGCCCTGCCCGCCTTCCGACGTGCGGTAGAGGTACGGGAAGTTGTGGCCGGCGTTGGCGTAGGTGATCGTGCGGCGACGGACGTCGAGCACCGACGCGAAGCAGGTCATCACGAACTTGCGCTTGGCGCTCTGGTAGATCGCCGAGTTCATGATCTCGAGCAGCTTGGCGGGGTCGATGTTGTCGCCGTTGACCGCGCGCGCGACGTCGCACGCGGCCTTGGCCGCCGCGGTGATCATCGCCGACGGCACGCCGTGGCCGGTGACGTCGCCGATGACGACCAGCACCTTGTCGCCGACCATGTCGTGCCACGTCCACCAGTCGCCGCCGCACTGCGAGGCGGGCTGGAAGTAGCCGGCGAACTTGAGCGTCCCCTTGTCGATGGGATCGTGCGTCGGCACCAGGGTCTCCTGGATCGTGCGCGCGACCTCCATCTCCTTCTCGAGCGTCGCCTTCTCGGCGGTCTGTTGCAGGAGCACGACCAGCTGGTCGGCCATGAAGTTGAAGTTCTCGCCGAGGAGCCCGAGCTCGTCGGTCGACTTCACCTCGACGCGCGCGGCGAGATCACCGCGTGCGATCTGGTCGGCCTTCCACGCGAGCAGCTTGATCGGCTTCGAGATCTGCACCCCCTGGAAGATTGCCAGGAGAGTCCCGATGAGCACGAACAAAGCGCCGAAGGCGCCGGTGCGCAGCGCGGCCTTGCGGGCCTCCTCGTCCTTCAGCTTGGCGCTGTCGGCGGCGAACTTGTCGACCGGGGACAGGTCGTATCCGAGGACCACGTAGCCCTGGCGGTTCTCGCCGGGCTCCTCGGCCGCGGCGGCCGCGGCGCTCCAGTCGACGCGATCACCCGAGAAGACGGGGTACGCGAAGAGGAGGAGCTTGCCGTCCTCGCCCGAGAGCTCCTTCGACACGCGGATGTCCGGGTTGTTCGCGTCGGCGCGCTTCTTCCACTCCTCCATCACCATCGCCCACGAGGGGTGCTTCACCTTGTCGCCCTCGACCTCGCCGGCGCCGTCGCACTTGTCGTCCTTGCGGCGGCAGTACTTGATGAGGTTCTGCACGCGACCGACGGCGTAGGCGAGCTTCAGGTTCTTGTCCTTGGCGAGCGTCGCGTCGACGATCGCCTTGATCTCCTCGTCCTGCGTGTTGATGAAGTAGGGCTTGAGCGCGTCGCCGAAGAAGACCGTGTTGGTCTCGCCCTTGCTCTCGAGCTGCTCGCGGAAGATCGAGATCTTGTCCTGCAGCGTGCGATCGTAGGCCTGGCGGATGTTGCACGCGTTGAGCGCACCGAAGCCGAGCACCGTGAGGAGGATCAGGAACGTGGTGGTCAAGATCATCTTGACCGAGATGCTCAGGCCGCCGCGCTTTGCCATTGGCCATGCAATGTTACGGTGCATTCACCGAGCGGGTCAACGAACCGCTCCCCCGACAGGCCCAGGGCTACCCCTGGCGCACGAATACACACCTGCCGGAAAAGTTCACATGGGCCGGTGTGGGTACCAGGCGAGCGAGCGGCGCCGGTGTTAATATCGCCGTGATGGAGTCACATCCCGCGCTCACTCAGTTCCTGACCGAGTTCAAGCGGGTGGCGAACGCGATCGTCGACAGCTACTTCATCGTCGACACCGAGCGCCGCATCGTCGACTTCAACCGCGCATTCTTTGCGATGCTGCCGCGCCAGGTCGCGCGCGGCCTCAAGGGCAAGCGCTGCTACGAGGTCATCGAGCTCAACATCTGCCGCAGCGAGTGCATCGCCCAGCAGTGCTGGACCGACAACCGCCACGTCCGCCTCGACGAGATCAGCGGCAAGATCCTCGGCGAGCCCGACGCCAAGGACCTCCGCTTCATCCTGTCGGCGGTGCCGATCACCGACGAGAGCGGCCAGCACGTCGGCGCGCTCGAGATCCAGCGCAACGTCACCGACGAGGCCGTCGTCCAGGTGAAGTACCAGGAGATGCTCGAGACCGAGGCCCGCGAGCGCGAGCGCCTGGCCAACCAGATCCG
>JAIOII010000444.1 GCA_019912685.1 Kofleriaceae bacterium | reverse complement strand
CTCGAGCGCCTTGCGATCGGCGGCGCCGCGCACGGCCGCGACCCCGCGCACCGCGACCGCGTTCCACTCGACGTCGGCCGCCTCGTCGCTCGGGTGGAACCAGCGCACCACGCCGTAGAGCCGCGCGAAGGCGCGCAGGTTGACGACCTCGCGCGACCGCGTCTCGGCCGGCGGCGGCGTCTCGCGCCGGCAGCTGCACGCGACGACCAGCGCGGCGACCGCGATCCAGACGAGCCGTCCCATGCGCCGACGCTGACACACCTCGTGGTACGTTGCAGCCCGGATGGCTCTCGAGCACGTCGCGCACGGTCAGGCGCGCTTCATGACCCCGGGCGTCGCCCCCGATCCGCGCGGCGTCGTGCTCGGCCGCTTCCTCGTGATCGTGTTCCCCACGCTCGAGGGCGTGGTCTCGTGGCTCCGCCTCTACTCGCACGAGGCGTCGCTCGACGAGCTGGTCGCCGGCCTCGAGATCGTCCGCGTGCGCACGCCGCTCATGAGCCGCGAGATGATCCTCCGCATCCCGGCGGTGTCGTCGTACGCGGCCGACCGCGCCGCGCGCCTGGCGCGCCTCGTCGGCGGCTCGATCTACACCGGCACCGCCAAGCACTTCGTGAAGTACCGCGACGACCGCTCGCCGTACGGCTACGACGCCGTCGAGATCGGCGCGCTCCCCGGCGGCGCCGAGCTCATGGTCCACGGCGACGACTTCACGCAGACGTACGCGCGCGAGGGCGAGCTGTCGCTGTCGCGCCTGCTCTTCCGGCTCTCGCTGCGCCGCGTCCCCGGCGCGACCCGGCTCTCCCCCGACGATCGCGCCGAGCTCGTGCTCGCCATCGCGCGCGGCCTCGGCGACGGCGTCATCCGCTACCTGTGGCGCAACAAGGTCGACGGCGAGGTCGGGCTCGTCGCCCCCCGCAACCGCCCCGCCGGCAGCGACACCACCACGTTCGCCGGCGATCCCAGCTACCTGCTCATGCGCGTCCGCAACCTGCCGGAGCGCATCCTCGATCTCTTCCTCGGCACGCCCGGCATCGACGTCTTCCGGCCGGTCTCCGACAACGTCGCGGTCGCCGTCGGCTGGGCCCACCCCGTCGAGCTCGCGTCGGTCGCGTCGCTCCTGCCGAACGACACGTACCACGTGTTCTGGCCCGGCGATCGCGTCGACCTCCTCGCCGGGCCGCTCGAGCTCTCGCGCCTCGCCGACCTGACGCGCATCGACCTCGAGCTCGAGGGCGTGCGCGAGCCGCGCGACGGCGCCGTCACCGCCCCCGATCCGGTCGCCGTCTCGCTGCGCCTCGCGCCCGCGTCGGGGCTCGCGCGCCGGGTCTCGGCGACGCTCGTCCCGCTCTCGCACACCGCGCACTTCAAGCGCCTCGTCTATCTCCTGCCGCCCGCGTCGCTGCGCGGGCTGCGCGTCGCCGTCACCGATCGCGGCATCGTCGTCGTCGCCACGCAGGACCTCGACGTCATCCCCCTGGGCACGCTGCTCACCGAGCTCGCCCCCGGGATCCTGGTGCCGATCGGCATGGAGGTCGTCCCGCGCGTCTCGCCCGAGGTGCTCGCGCAGGCCCTCGGCCATGGCTCGGGCGTCCTCACCGTGTTCACGTCCGCGGGCTCGCCGTTCCAGCTCCCGGAGGCCAAGCTCGCCCCGCTCGAGCGCCGCAGCATCGCCAAGCTCGAGAGCGAGACCGTCGAGACCCGCGAGGTCGCGCTCACGCTGCCCGGCGATCCGACGGTCGTGAACGATCCGCTCGGCCGCTTCGCGCTCTGGGGCTTCCCCGAGCCCGAGCAGAAGCTCCTCGGCTCCGAGTAGGCAGCGCAGGCGACCACGATGCCGAAGACCGACGTCGCGACCTTCCTCGAGCGCTTCGTCCGGCCGCTCGTCGCCGGCGGCGAGCTCCACATCGCGCGGCCGCTGACCACCGCCGACCTCCATCGCTTCGAGGCCAACCTCGGCAACGCCACGGTCGCGCTCGTCGCGGTCGACGAGGCGCGGACCGACGTCCTCGCCGAGCTCGTCGCGCGCCCGCCCGCGCTCGTCCTCGACGCCGACGAGCTCGCGCTCTCGGTCGGGCTCCACAACGCGCTCGTGCTCGCGCACCCGGACGCCGACGGCGCGCTCGTCACCGACGCCATGCGCCGCAAGATCGCGGCGACCGCCCTGCGCATGGTGTCGCAGCCGACCTCGCGCGATCGCACGCGCGTCCTCGCCCGCCACGCGCTCCTCCACAACGTGCTCGATCTCGGCCGCGCCGACATCACCGTGTCGTGGTGGACGGGCCGGGCGCGCTTCCTCGGCCAGAAGCCGCCGGCGCGCCTCACCGCCTGGAAGGGCATGCGCCGCGTGCGCGAGGAGGTTGCCCGCGCCGGGTTCGACGAGCTGCTCGCGTCGCCGGAGGTCGCGCCGGTCATCGCGTCGCTCTTGCGCCGCACGCCGCTCACCCAGCTGCTCGCGTCGACCGCGTCGGCGCCGCCGCTCCACTGGGAGGACGCGGTCTTCCTCCTGCGCGACGCCGAGCTCGCCCGCGCGGTCGCCTATGCCGCGGTGCGTCCCGACGACCCGCGCGTCCAGATCGCCGCGCCGGCGCGCATGGCCGCCGCC
>JAIOII010000048.1 GCA_019912685.1 Kofleriaceae bacterium | reverse complement strand
CCCTCGGCGTCGATCGCGCCCGCGGCCGCGTGCTCCTCGCCGCGCCGACGCCGCGCGAGCTCGTGTGGTGGCACCCCGACACCCGCGCCGAGGAGCCCGGCCCGCAGCCGGCGTTCCCGGGCGTCGAGACCACCCGCAAGGTCACGCTCTCGCCGAACGGCGCGTGGCTCCTTTACCAGGTCGGGCCGGACGGCGGCGAGCTCTGGCGCGCGTCGACGACCGACGGCGGCTTCCGTCGCGTCCACAGGACGCCGTCGGGCGCCAGCGCCGGCCTCTCCGCCATCACCGACGACGGGCACGCGCTCGTCGTCGAGACCAGCCGGCAGGGTGAGCTCTGGCGCCTCGACGCCGGCGCCGACCCGTGGTGAGCGACTACTCGCTGACCGTCACGCGGATCATCTGGATCGGCGTCTTGGGGCGGTCGCGCTGATCGGTCTGCGCGCCCTCGATCTGCTTCACGACCTCCCAGCCGCCCGTGATCTTGCCGAACACCGGGTGCTTCGACGGGCCCGGCGAGAACCAGTCGAGGTACGAGTTGCCGCTCGCCTTGGTGTTGATGAAGAACTGCGCGCCGCCGCTGTTGGGCTGGCCGGTGTTCGCCATCGACAGCGTGCCCATCTCGTTCGAGATCTTGTGCGCGGGCGGGTGCTCGTCCTGGATGCGGCCGAGCGGCGAGTTGCCGGTGCCCGCGCGCGGGCTGTTCGGGTCCTTCGCGAACTCGCAGCCGAACTGCACCATGAAGTCCTTGATGACCCGGTGGAAGTGCAGCCCGTCGTAGAAGCCGCGCTTCACGAGCGCGATGAAGTTGCCGGCCGTGATCGGCATCTGGTCGAGGAAGATCTCGGCCGTGAACGTGCCCAGGGACGTCTCGAAGGTCGCAGTCGGGTTCGCCATGAACCCGTTCGTATCACGATCATTTGGTGCGCAGCTGCCGCAGCCAGTCGAATCGCTCGCGCGCGCGGCGGCCGGCGTCGAACGAGTCGTACACGAGCCCGTCGCCGCGCGGCACGTCGTTCGCGCAGCACTGCGCGACGTCCGGCTGCTCGTCGTCGCCCGCGTCGATGTCGTCGGTGTCCGTACAGGCGGTGACCAGCGCGGCGACGAGGAAGACGCCCGGCGTGATGATCTTCTTCATGGCAGGATGCGTAAGCAGGCGACGTGCCGTCGATCGCGCCGCGCAAGTGCGCGAAGAAGCTCGCACGCACATGGTGCGCACGGCGCCCGTGCGACGGGTCAGGTCGGTCGCACGCGACGTCCTATCGCTTCACTTATCGATCCATCGCCAGCGCGATCAGCGCGAGCAAGCGCTTCGCCTCCGCTTGCTGCACGTTCTCCTCGATGAAGCCGTGCAGGAACGGCTGCGTCTTCTCGAGCAGCGCCATCGTGTCGCCGCCGGCCGCGCGATCGAGGTCGTCGAACGACACGATGCGCGCGCTGCGTCCCTGCCCGCGCGCGTAGCACTGCGCGATGAGCGCGGCGTGGAAGATGACGTTGATGATCGCGTCGGCGCCGCCGAGCTCCGGCTCGTGCGCGCTGACGAACTGCGTGATGGGAGTCTGCCCCTGCGCGAAGCCGCCGACCAGCACCGCCGAGTAGTTGGGGTCGCTCATCTTCTGCGAGGCCTCTGCCACGACCTCGGCGACGTGTTCCTTCTTGATGGGCACTAGCGAGTCTCCTCGATCACGGTGATGGACGGCCACGGCTCGCCGCCGAAGCGGACGAGCGCCTCGGCGGTGAGCGCCGCGACCTCGGCGGCGAGGCGGGTGCAGAACGCCTTGCGGCGCGGCCCGGCGAAGTCGCCGAGCGGCCGCACGAGGTTGTTGCAGATGGTGTCCGGCGAGTCGCCGCGATCGATCTTCGCGGCGGCGCCCTGGTACCACGTGATGGCGTCGCGCAGCGCGGGCGTCACGGCGCCGGTCGGGTCGGGGTCGCCCAGGATCTCCCCGAGCGCCTGCTCGCCCGCCCGCAGGGCGCCGCACGTGCCGGTGCCCGTGATGCCGCCCCTGCGCAGCGCCTGGTACGAACGCGTCGGCAGGCCGAAGGTCTCGGCGACCGCGATGCCGCAGCTCCGGTGCGGCGTGCGGACGCCCTCGTAGAGCACGAAGGCCGTGTCGCGGGCGCGCGCGATGTAATCCCGCTCGCCCTCCGTGAGGGGACGGACGGCGGCGTGCCTGGACTCGGCCATGTGCGAATGCTACTGCGGTGGCGAGGTCCTTGCCAAAATGGAAGCCCTCGCGGACGCCGCGGCGCCAGCCGATTCCCGCCGGATGACCGCGATCGCGGTGGCGGTGTCGGTGGTGCTGCACGTGGCCGTGCTCGGGTTCATGCGGGTCGTGGCGTCGAGCGAGCGCCAGCGCACGGTGACGGTCATCGACATCGACGTCGCGCCGATCGCGCCCGAGGCGGAGGCGCCGCCGCCCCCGGAGGAGGGCATGGGGATCCCGGACGCGGGCGTCGAGCTCGACGCCGCGCCCGAGCCGATCGACGCGGGCGTCCCGGTCGATGCGCGGCGTCGAGC
>JAIOII010000443.1 GCA_019912685.1 Kofleriaceae bacterium | reverse complement strand
GCGCGAGCGGCTCGACGCGCAGCTGCGCGCCGCCGGCCTCGAGGTCGTCGCCGTCGACGCCGCGCCCGCGCCGGTCCCGGCCGGATCGATCGTGGTGTCCGACGACGTCGTGCTCTCGCGCCGGATGCTCGAGCGCTTCCTCGCCGCGATCCCCGACAGGCGCAGGAGCTACCAGCTCGAGATCGAGAGCGGCCGCTTCACGCTGCTCGCGTCGAAGAGCGCACCGGAGCTATGGAAGCTCCTCCCGCTCACCTATCACGGCGACGGCGAGGGCCCACCGGAGCCACTGCGCATGCAGCCGAAGCCGGTGTTCGAGTTCCAGGAGGGGCTGCCGCCGCGCATGCACCTCCTCACCGACATCATCGTCTTCTTCTTCGACTTCTGGGCGGTGAAGATCGACTACTGGTTCGATCTGCAGACGGCGACGAGCCTCTACTGCCGCGAGCTGGTCACCCGCCTCATCAGCCCGTTCCACGGCCGCGTGCCCACGCCCGTCCTGAACTGGTTCACCAGCTCGCCGTGGGTGATGAGCAAGTGCAACTCGATCGGCAAGCGCTGCCGCATCCATCGCACCGCGATCCTCGAGGGCTGCGTGATCGGCGACGACGTCGAGATCGGCCCGTTCTCGTACCTGCGCTCGTCGGTGATCGGCGACCGCGCGGTCGTGCGCGAGAAGTCGTCGATCAAGATGTCGTACGTCGGCGCTCGCGGCTTCGTGATGGGGGCGGACATCGTCAACAGCTACGTCGGCGCCGAGACCTCGATCTTCACGCCCATGCTCTACAACGTGGTGTTCGGCGAGCGAGGGTTCCTGAGCGGCGGCAGCGGCTTCGCCGACTTCATCGTCGGCGCCTCGTCGATCCCCGCCACGATCGAGGGCAAGCAGGTGCAATCCGGCCTGCCCTTCCTGGCCAGCGGCATCGGCGACGACGTCTTCATCGGCGCCAACATGATCTTCGCGCCCGGCCGCACCATCCCGGACGGCACCCAGCTCCTCGACCAGGGGCTCATCAAGCAAGTGCCGGCGAAGCCGCACGGCGCCTACGTGCTCTCCAACGGCGAGCTCGTCCAGATCCCCGACAGCTTCCTCAAGCGGAGGAGCGCGTGACCCCCGGTGTCCCCGACGAGATGCGCGCGTGGGTGGTGCGCGAGGAGCGCCATGGCGATCCGGTGACCGCCATGAAGCTGGAGACCGTCCCCGTGCCCAGGCCCGGCGTCGGCGAGGTCCTCCTGCGCGTCAAGGCCGCGGGCGTGAACTACAACCACGTCTGGGCGTGCCGCGGCAAGCCGGTGTCCATCAGCCAGCTCCACCCCGACGAGCCGCTGCACATCGGCGGCAGCGACGCGGCCGGCGTGGTCGCCGCGGTCGGACCCGGCGTCCGCTACTGGAAGGTCGGCGACGAGGTCATCACCCACCCCAACCAGAGCTGCGGCCAGTGCGCCGCCTGCAACGGGCTCGAGCCGCTCTCGTGCATGCACCAGAAGGCGTGGGGCTTCGAGACGAGCTGGGGCAGCTTCGGCCAGTACGCGCGCGTGCAGGCGCAGCAGCTCCTCCCGCGCCCGAAGCGCCTCAGCTGGGCCGAGGCCGCGTGCTACGGGCTCAAGCTCTTCACCGCGTACCGGATGCTGTTCGTCAGCGCGGACGTGAAGCCGCGCGACCGCGTGCTCGTGTGGGGCGCGTCGGGCGGGCTCGGCTCGTACGCGATCCAGCTCTGCCGCGCGGTGAGCGCCGTCCCGATCTGCGTCGTGAGCTCGGCGGAGAAGGAGTCGTACTGCCGGACGCTCGGCGCCGAGCTCTTCATCGACCGCAACGACTTCCCGTACCTCTCCGATCCGACGCCGTCGGCCGGGCCCACCGACGGCATGCGCCAGTTCCGCCGCGAGCTGCGCGCGCTCACCGGCGGCGAGGACCCCGAGATCGTATTCGAGCACGTCGGCGCCCAGACGTTCCCGACCAGCCTCTTCGTCGCGCGCCGCCTCGGCAAGGTCGTGATCTGCGGCGCGACGAGCGGCTACCAGCTCACGTTCGACGCGCGCTACCTGTGGATGCACCAGAAGCAGATCGTCGGCTCGCACGGCTGCAACCAGCACGACGCGACGCGCGCCAACGCGCTCGTCGAGCAGGGCGTCATCAAGCCGACCTTGACGCGCACGTTCGGCTTCGAGCACGCGGCGCTGGCGCACCAGCAGGTGCTCGAGGATCCGACGACGCACGGCAGCTACGCGATCGTGGTGGACTGATGCTCTGGGACGCGCTCGCCGGCTCCTCGTTCGCGACCTCGTCGCGGGACGCGGTCGTCTCGGATCAGGCGACGCTCTCGTACGCCGAGCTCTTCGCGAACGCCGACGCGCTCGCCCGCGTGCTCGGCGACGCCGGCGCCGGCCCGGGCCACGTCGTCCTCGCGTACCTCGACAACGTGCCGGGGTTCCTGGTCGCGCTCCTCGCCGCCGCCCGGCTCGGCGCCGCGTTCGCGCCGCTCGACATCGGGGTCACCGACGCGGAGGCGCGCGGGCTCATCGAGCTCTCGCGGAGCGACCTCGTGGTCTGCGACCCGTCGACCGCGGCGCGCGTCGCGACGTGGTCGCGGAACCTCGTCACGGTCACGCCGCGCGGCGAGGTCGTCGAGCCGCGGCTCGCCGGCCTGGCGCCGCCGTCGGTCGACCCCGCCACCGGCATCATGCAGTTCTCCTCGGGCACGACCGGCGCGTCCAAGGGCATCCTGCTCGGCCACGAGGCGCTCTACTGCCGCTCGCACTACCTGTCGCGCGCGCTCGGCCTCGGCGCGTCCGACCGCACGCTGTGCACGCTGCCGCTCTCCCACACGCACGGCGCCGAGTGCCTCGCCCTGCCGACGCTCATGACCGGGGGCACGCTGTTCCTCAAGTCGCCGCGCTTCGCCTTCCCGCTCTACATCCTCGAGGAGCTCGAGCGGCTGCGGATCACGTTCTTCAGCGCGATCCCGCAGTTCTACGACGTCGCGGTCAAGCTCTCGCTGCCGCGCACGCTCGACCTGAGCGCGCTGCGGCTGCCGTTCTGCGGCAGCGCCGCCCTCGCCCGCGCCACCGCCGAGGCGTTCCACGCCACGTACGGCGTCCACATCCGCCAGGGCTACGGCCTCGCCGAGCTCTCGGTGATCTGCGTGAACATGCACGAGGGCGGCCGCGTGGTCTACGACTCGGTCGGCAAGGTCCTCGACGGCATCGAGTGGCGAGTCACCGACGACGGCGAGCTGCTGGTGCGATCGAAGGCGATGTTCACCGGTTACATCAACGGCGAGGCGGCGACGCGCGAGCGCCTGCGCGACGGCTGGCTCCACACCGGCGACGTCGTCGCGGTCGACGACGACGGCATGTTCCGCATCGTCGGGCGCAAGGAAGACTTCATCAAGGTCAACGGCTTCAAGGTCTACGCGTCCGAGGTCGAGACCGCGATCATCGCCGTCGACTGGATCGCCGAGTGCGCCGTCACGGCCGAGCGCGACGACGTCGGCAGCGAGTCGATCGTGGCGCACGTGGTCGTCCGCGAGGAGCGCGTGCCCGCCGCGGTGCACGACCAGCTCGTGCGCCAGCTCCGCACCGTCCTCTCCGAGCACAAGCTCCCGCGCCGCACCGTCGTGTGGCCGGAGCTCCCCAAGAGCCCGCTCGGCAAGATCCTCAAGTCCCAGATCCGCCAGCCCAGGAAGTGAGCCCGCCATGTCCACGCCGTACGAGACCCTGACCCCCTCCGGAAAAGGCCTCCGCATCACCGACCGCCGGATCACCGACTTCGCGCCCGCGGAGATCCGCGGGCTCCTCGCGAAGTACCACTGGCTGTCGTTCAAGAACCACCCCGTGACCGTCGAGGACATGATCGATTACCTCCCGCAGTACGGGCAGCTCACCGAGAACGACCGGCGGGTGGGCCCGGTCCTGAAGATCGACGCATCGAAGAAGGACGAGGGCGAGGTGCTCCTGGGACAGGGCTTCCTGCCGCTCCACCGCGACGGCGTGCTCATGGGCTACGACATCGAGATCGTCGCGATCTGCTGCGCGCAGTACGAGAACGTGACCGACGGCGGCCGCACGTTCATCACGGACATCGAGAACGGCTGCAAGGACGTGCCGAAGGAGATCCTCGACGTCATCCGCGAGCGCGGCATCGAGGGCCGCCCGGTCGACCGCTACTACACGAAGCCGTCCGACACGTGGCACTGGATCCCGGGCTTCACCGAGCTCGACGGCCAGGAGTGGCTCGCCATCGGGTTCCCGTACCGCAAGGACGAGAAGCCGAGCTGGCTCCTCCGCATCCCCGGCGTCGAGGACGAGCGCACCACCGAGATGTTCGAGGTGCTGAGCTCGATCCTGATGAGCGAGCGCTTCTGCTACTACCACGCGTGGGAAGAGGGCGACGTCCTCCTCCTCGACAACCGCAAGGTGCTGCACGGCCGCGAGGCCTTCCGCGGCGGCCCGCGCCGCCTCGCCAACCTGCAAGTCCTGGCGAGCTGACCGTGTCGGCGGTACCCCTCGGCGTCGCGCCCCGCTTCTGGAAGCAGTGGGTGATGGGCCGGAACCCGGTCCGTTACCTCGACCTCCTGCGCGATCGCTTCGGCGATCTCGTGCGAGCCCGTGGCTTCTTCGACTTCTACCTGGTCAACGACCCGGAGCTGGTCGGGACCGTCCTGGTCAACAAGGAGCGCATCGTCGACCGCGTCGACCCGCGCAACCCGATCTACCGGCGCATCGCCAACATCGGCCGCTCGGGCCTGGCCACGAGCGGGCCGCAGCACTGGCGGCAGCAGCGGCGCCGCATCGCGCCGCTCTTCGGAGCGTCGGCGATCCGCGGCTTCGGCGCGAGCATGATCGCCGCCGCCGTCGAGTGGAGCGAGCGCTGGGACGCACGCAGCCGCGCCGGGACCGCGCTCGATCTCAAGGACGAGATGAACGAGCTGTCGCTCGAGGTGAACACGCGCTGCCTGTTCGACGCCGAGCTGCGCGACGACCACGCCCGCCTGCAGCGCTGGTTCGACGCGATGAAGGACTACCTCCAGGCGTTCCCGTACCCGCTCGTCAGCGCGTGGTGGTTCCCGTCGCCGCTCCACCTCCGCACCAAGCGCGCGCTGCGCGGCTTCGATCGCTGGGCGGCGGAGCTCATCGCGCAGCGCCGCGCGGCGCCGCGCGCGCCCGACGCGGCCGACATGATCACGCGCATGCTGAACGCGCGCGATCCCGAGACCGGCGAGGGCATGAGCGACGAGGAGATCACGCACGAGATGCTGACCTTCCTCATCGCCGGCTTCGAGTCGACGTCGTCGGCCTTGCTCTGGACGTTCTACCACCTCGCCACGAAGCCCGACGTCGAGGCGCGCGTCCACGCGGAGCTCGACGCCGTCCTCGGCGATCGGCCGCTGCGGATGGAGGATCTGCCGAGGCTCGACTACACGCGCCGCGTCCTCGACGAGGTCATGCGGCAGACACCGTCGGTGTGGTTCATGGCGCGCACGACGCTCGAGGACGTCGAGCTCGGCGGCCACCGCATCCCGAAGGGCTCGAACCTCCTGCTGTCGCCGCCGACGTTGCACAACAACCCGCGGGTGTGGCCGGCGCCCGAGCGCTTCGATCCCGATCGCTTCCTGCCGGACGCGGTCGCCGCGCGCCACGCGTCGGCCTACATCCCGTTCGGTCGCGGGCCGCACGCCTGCATCGGCTCGCACTTCTCGCTGCAGGAGATGCTCGTCGTGACCGCGACGCTCGGCCGTCGCTTCCGCGTCGTGATGGCCCAGGACCGCTTCGACCCGACGGACGTGCGGGCGGGCCTCTCGGTGTACCCGCGCCACGGCATCCGGATGCGCATCGAGCGACGCGCGGCGGTCCCCGCGCGGAAACGGACCGCGGCGTGACGCCCGCGCTCGATCTCTCGCAGCTCGACTGCGCCGGCTTCGCCCGCGAGCTGGGCGACCTGCGCCGCGAGCTCGACGCGTCGCTCGGCGAGGAGGATCTCGCGCACCTGCGCAAGCTCGAGCGCTGGGGCCGCGCGTGCACGGCGTTCGGGCTCGCGACCGCGTGGATCGCGCCCAACCCGCTGTCCGCCGTCGCCTTCGCGCTCGGCCGCAACACGCGCTGGGTGCTCATGCACCACATCGCCCACCGCGGCTACGACCGCGTCCCCGGCGTGCCCGCCCGCTACACCAGCAAGGTCTTCGCGCGCGGCAAGCGCCGCCTCGTCGACTGGCTCGACTGGGTGAAGCCCGAGGCATGGGTCTACGAGCACAACGTCCGCCACCACAGCCACACTGGCGAGACCCGGGATCCCGATCTCATCGAGCGCAACACCGAGATGCTGCGCGCCTGGCCCGGCCCGCGCGCGCTCCGCTACGCCGGCCTCGGCCTCCTCTCCGTGATGTGGCGCCCGGGCTTCTACGGGCCCAACGCGCTGCGCGTGTGGCAGGAGCGCGGCACCGCGCGCGAGGACGCGGGTGGCGACTACGACTGGCCGACGATCCTCCGCTCGGTCACCGACCGCGAGTTCCTGGCGACCGGGGCCCTGCCCTACGCCGCCGTCCACTTCGTCGCGCTGCCGCTCCTCTACGCGCCGCTCGGCCCGTGGGCGGTGTGGAGCGCGCTCTGGAACTCGCTGCTCGGTGACCTCCTCACCAACATCCAGAGCCTCGCCGTGGTCCTGCCCAACCACTGCGGCGAGGACCTCTACCGCTACGACGACCGCCCCGCGAACCGGAGCGAGGCCGCCGTGCGGCAGGTGATCAGCTCGACGAACTACGCGACCGGCGGAGATCTGCTGGGCTGGGTTCAGCTCTGGCTCAACTACCAGATCGAGCACCACCTCTGGCCCGACCTGCCCATGCTGAAGTACAAGCAGGCCGCTCCTCGCGTGAAGGAGCTGTGCGCGCGCTACGGCGTGCCGTACGTGCAGGAGAGTCTCTGGGCCCGGATCCGGAAGATGAGCGATGTCGTGGTCGGCACGTCGGCGATGCGCCGCATGCCGGAGCGCGCCGTCGCGGAGGCAGCCTGAATGTCGGTGATGTCACTCCTCGAGACGCGCGGGCTGAAGAAGTCGTACCCGCAAGGCAAGCACTCGGTCGAGGTCCTGCGCGGCGTCGACGTCACCGTCGACAAGGGCGAGTTCGTCGCCGTGGTCGGGCCGTCGGGTTCGGGCAAGACCACGTTCATGCAGCTCGTCGGCGGGCTCGACCGCCCGAGCGCGGGCAGCGTGCGCCTCGCCGGCGAGCCGATCGAGGCGCTCTCCGACGCGCGGCTGTCGGCCTTCCGCCGCCAGAAGCTCGGCTTCGTCTTCCAGTTCTTCCACCTCCTGCCCACGCTGACCGCCGAGGAGAACGTGTGCCTGCCGCGGCTCCTCGACGGCGAGTCGTACGCGAAGGTCGCGCCGGCCGCGGCCCGGCTGCTCGAGCGCGTCGGGCTCGGCGCCCGCCGCCACCACCGCCCCGATCAGCTCTCGGGCGGCGAGATGCAGCGCGTCGCGATCGCGCGCGCGCTGGTCTCCGATCCGGTCCTCGTGCTCGCCGACGAGCCGACCGGCAACCTCGACACGAAGAGCGGCTCGATCGTCCTCGAGCTCTTCCGCGACACCGTGAAGGAGCGGGGCCAGACCGTGATCATGGTGACCCACGATCCGCGCGCGGCGGCGCTCGCCGACCGCGTGATCCGGCTGCGCGACGGGCTGGTCGAGCCGGATGACGATCGCGAGCCGGCCTCGTGATCGGGAACCTGCTCCGCTTCGCCGGCTTCCGTCACCTCCGCCAGAAGCCGTTCCGGGCCGCGCTGACCGCGCTCGGCATCGCCCTCGGCGTGGCGCTCTTCGTCGCGATCGCCGCGATCAACGAGTCGACCCTCGCCTTCTTCCGCACCAACGTCAGCTCGATGACCGGCAAGGCCAGCTTCACCGTGCTGGGCTCCGAGGTCGGCTTCCCCGAGGAGATCGTCGACGTGGTGCGCGAGGTCCCCGGCGTCGAGTCGGCGGTGCCGATGGTGGAGAACCGCGCGCGCTTCGGCAGTGGCGAGACCCTCGTCGTCTTCGGCGTCGACCTGCTGCAGGAAGCGGCGGTCCGCGAGTACGGCGGCGGCGGCGACGCCGACGACCAGCACGCCGACGAGGTCGTCGAGGACCCGCTCGAGTTCCTCAACCAGCCCGACTCGATCATCGTCACCAGGAGCTTCGCCGCGACCCACGGACTCGAGGTCGAGTCGCCGTTCGACCTCGTCACCGCGCTCGGCAAGCAGCGCTTCGTCGTGCGCGGCCTCCTCGAGCCCACCGGACCGGCCAAGGCCTATGGCGGCGGCGTCGCGATCATGGACATCGACGGCGCGCGGGAGATGTTCGGCAAGGTCGGCAAGGTCGACCGCATCGACATCGTCCCCGAGGAGGGCGTCGACCAGGCCGAGCTGGGCCGCCGCATCGGCGCGGCGCTCGCGCAGGCGGGCGCGGGCCTGCGCGTCGAGCACAAGGAGGACCAGTCGAAGGCGCTGGCCAAGATGGTCGAGGGCTACCAGGGGATCCTCGCCTTCTGCAGCCTGCTCGCGCTGCTCATCGGCATGTTCCTCGTCGGCAACACGATCGCGGTGGCGGTCGCCGATCGACGCCGGGAGATCGCCGTCCTGCGCGCGATCGGCGCGTCGCGCGGCGGCATCCTGACCATGTTCGTGATCGAGGCGGCGGCGATGGGCGTGATCGGCGGCGTGCTCGGCGCGCTGCTCGGCCGCGAGCTCGCGGAGCTGCTCGTCGAGCGGGTGTCGGCGTCGATGAGCCGCCAGTACGTGACGCCGATCGACGTCTCCGAGCTGACGTTCTCGTCGGCGCAGGCGGTCACCGGGGTGGTCGCCGGCGTCA
>JAIOII010000047.1 GCA_019912685.1 Kofleriaceae bacterium | reverse complement strand
ACCACCCACTGGTAGCCGCCGCGCGTGCCCTCCTCCTCCAGCACCGCCAGCGCCCGCGCGATCGCCGGATCCATCTCGCCGGACGTCCCGTCGTACGGGAACGGCATGCCGCCGTGATCGTCGGGCAGGCGCAGCTCGGGCGGGAAGCCGTCGGCGATGCGGAACGCGCCGTCGGCCGTGAGCTCGACCCACGCGTCGGTGCGCGCCAGCTTGCCGCCGTCGCGCAGCGCGCGCAGGACGGCGAGCTCGGGGTCATCGCTCGCGGCCGCGCCGCGCGCCGCGATGAGCGCGTCGATCACCGGGCCGAGCGCCGTCCAGGGCACGACGCGCAGGTGACCGTCGGCGGTGAGATAGACGAGGCGGTCGGCGTACGGATCCTTCGCCATCGGCACGGCGCACGGCGAGTCCGTGCATGCGCCGTACAGCTCGGGCCCGCGCACGATCTCGATGCAGTTGGTGCAGTGCGGCGTGCGCACGTACACGCCGCGCGCGTCCGCCGGCACCGGCGCGTGACGATCGAGCAGCGCCAGGATCGACACGCGGGTCCAGCCTTCGGGCCGCGCCGGCACCGGCGGCGGCGTCACCAAGGTGTCGGTCGTGTCGGTCTGGCGCGCGCCGCAGGCGCCCGCGCCTCCGGCGAGCACCGCCGTCACCAGCAGCTTGCTGACGGTTCGAAATCGCATGACAGAAGAACGCTCCCCCCGCCGCGAATCTAACAGTGATCGAGTAGGATGCGCCCGTGCCCGGCCAACGGACTCCGCTCTACGACGCTCACAAGGCGCTCGGCGCCCGCATGATCGATTTCGGCGGGTGGGACATGCCGGTCTCCTACCCCGCCGGCACCATCAAGGAGCACAAGGCGGTGCGCGAGAGCGCCGGCCTGTTCGATGTCTCCCACATGGGCGAAGCCTGGCTGCGCGGCCCGCGCGCGACCGAGGCGGTGCAGCGGCTCACGACCAACGACGTCGGCGGCGCGGCCGCCGGCAAGGCCGTCTACACGCTCCTGTGCCGGCCCGACGGCGGCATCGTCGACGACTGCATCTTCTACAAGCGCTCGGCGACCGAGTACTTCGTGATCCTCAACGCCTCGAACATCGCCAAGGACCTCGCCTGGATGCGCGAGCAGGTCGGCGGGATGGTCGACCTCGAGGACGTGTCGGCGGCGACCGCGCTCGTCGCGGTCCAGGGGCCGCGCGCCGTCGCGCTCGTCGACAACCTCGCCGGCGGCCGCGGCGACCTCTCGCAGATGGCGAGCTTCACGTTCGCCGAGGCGACCGTCGCCGGCGTCGCGTGCATGGCGGCGCGCACCGGCTACACCGGCGAGGACGGCTTCGAGCTCGCGTGCGCCAACGACGACGCGCCCAGGTTGTGGGCGGCGCTGGTCGAGGCCGGCGCGCCCGTCGGCGTGCTCGCCTGCGGCCTCGGCGCGCGCGACTCGCTCCGCCTCGAGGCGCGGCTGCCGCTCTACGGCAACGATCTCGACGACACGACGTCGCCGCTCGAGGCCGGCCTCGGCTGGGCGGTGAAGCTCGACAAGGGCGACTTCCTCGGCCGCGACGCGCTCGTTCGCCAGAAGGCGGAGGGCTTGCGCCGGACGCTCGCCGGGTTCCGCATCGACGACCGCGCGATCGCGCGTCACGGCTACAGCGTCGTCGACCGCGCGCGCCCCGACGGCGAGCAGGTGATCGGCACCGTGACGAGCGGCGGCCCCGGCATCTCGGTGCCCGGGTCGATCGGCCTCGCCTACGTTCCTCCGCCGGCCGCGGCGCCGGGCGCCACGCTCACGATCGACTGCCGCGGCAAGGACATCGCCGCGACCGTCGTGAAGGGCAAGTTCTACGCCAGGAACAAGAACTAGCAGGACTGATCGCCATGACCTACCCCACCGACCTTCGTTACACCAACGACCACGAGTGGCTGAAGACGGGCGCGACGTGCGTCGTCGGCATCACCCGGTTCGCCGTCGATCAGCTCGGCGACATCACGCTCGTCGATCTCCCGCGCGAGGGCGACCTCGTCACCAAGGGCCAGCGCTTCGGGACGATCGAGAGCGTGAAGTCGGTGTCGGATCTGTACGCGCCGGTCTCGGGCAAGGTCACCAAGGTGAACGGCGCCCTCAAGGACTCGCCGGAGCTGGTCAACCAGGACTGCTACGGCGCCGCCTGGATGATCGAGATCGAGCCGTCGGACACCGGCGAGCTCGACGAGCTGCTCTCGCCCGAGGCGTACACGGCGCTCACCGCCGAGCACTGACTCAGAGCGTCCGGAAGATCTTCCAGCTCGCCTTCTGCCCACCGCCGATCTGGAGGTGGAAGCCGAACTCGAACGTGATGTTGCCGGTCGCGTCGACCAGCCCGCCCGGCGGGTTGGGGAACGGCTGCGCCGCGCGAAAGGCGCGCACGGCCTCCTCGTCGAGGAGATCGACGCCCGACGGGCTCGACACGACGATGCGGGTCATCTGGCCCGAGGCGTCGAGCGTCACGCGCACCCGCGTGATGCGCGTCTTGTAGCCGTAGACCTGACCGGTCGGATCGTGGCGATGCCAGATCGAGACCGGGTCCCAGTTCTGGTGCACGCGCCGCTTCATGCGGTTGAAGAAGCTCGCGAACACCCACTGCTTGCTGTTGAGCGCCGTCTCCTCGCCCTCGGAGACATCGTCGAGGAAGTCGACGTTGCCTCCGCCCGCCGCGCGCTCGAGCACGTCCTCCGACGGACGGAGGTTGGGCACGAGCGGCGTGCCGCCGCCGCCGCCGCCCTCGCCGCGCGGCTCGTCGCTCACGCGACGCTCCTCGCTCGTGATCAGGCCGTCGCCGCGGCGCGCGCGCACGCCGTCGCCGATCGGCCCGACGAGGCCGCCGAGCATGCCCTTCTGGTGCGCCTCCTGCGCCACCTGCGACGGCTGCTCCGCGCCGGGCGCGCGCATGCGCATGAGGCCTGGCGCGCGCGGCGCTTCCGGATTCGTGCCCGGCAGGTCGGGCTCGCGCGGCGCCGCGGTCGCCTCGCGCGGGTCCTCCTTCACCTCGAGCTCGGCGGGCTTCGACTTCGCCACGATCTCCTCGTGGCTCGTGCCGCGCGCGACCTGCTCCTTCTCGACCTTGTTGTCGTACTCGGAGAGGAAGCGCGCGTTGTCGGGCGCGAGCTCGACGTTCGGCTTCGCGATCTCGACGACCTGCGCCTCCTTGGGCGCCGCGGTCTTGCGCTGCTCGGCCTCCCTGGCGAGCGCGACCTGCAGCTCCTCTTGCTTCTTCTCGAACGCCTGCTGGCGCTCCTCGCTCAGCATCTCGAGCAGGGGCTCGGGATCGATCGGCTCGAGCTCCCGCGTGTCGATCGGCGAGAGCGTGAACGCGACGGACGGCAGCTCGTCGGCATGGCAGCGCAGGCGATCGCTCTCGAGGCGCTGGCTCACCTCGCGCACGCACGCCTCCGCGTCCGTCGCGAACGGCGTGGCGCACGTGGAGAGGCGCGCCGCGGCGGCGAGGAGCGCGTCGCCGTCGCAGCTCGGATCGAGCGGACGCATCGCGATCGCGTCGGGCTCCCGCTCGTCCGACGCGCCCATCCCACCCCACCCGGCGAGCATCCCGGTCGCGTCGGCCCCCTCGACGAGGAGGGCGTGGACGATGGCAGCGACCAGGACCGAGGCGGCGAGCGCCGCACGCTCGTGCCGCTTTCCGCGACGCCTGGTGCCAACCTGCGTCATGGCCGTAGCACGAGTATACGGCGCCGCCCCGGCCGCGCGAGCCCCCTTCTGCCGACCGCCCCTGTCAGTGAATCATGGGGCTGCGGAACGTGTAGGGGATCATCACCCTCAGCTCGGTTCGACCGTCGAGCAGGGCGCGCGGCACCGGCGGGAGCTTGCCGATGCGCCGCAGCGCACCCGTCAGCTGATCGTCGAAGGCGGCGTGGCCGCTGCCGGCGTGCACCGCGATGCTCGCCACCGTGCCGTCGGCGCGCAGCGTGACGATCGCGACGACGCGGCCCGACACCATCTGGATCGCGAGGTCGCGCGGATACGCGATCATGCGATCGAGGCGGCGGAACAGCTCCACGAAGTACGGATCCTGGCGCGTCGCGAAGGTCGACGCGTCGCCGGGCCCCTCGGACGTGTCGGCGCGCGAGGCGGCGGTGCCGG
>JAIOII010000442.1 GCA_019912685.1 Kofleriaceae bacterium | reverse complement strand
AGCACGGCGGCCGCCATGCGCACGGCGATGGCCCGGCCGATGCCACGGCTGGCACCGGTGACGATGCACGTCTTGCCGGAGAGCGCGCTCAACGCCGGATACGCGCCGGTGGCAGCGGCGCCGCGGGCGGGGTCGCGAGCTCGGTGATCGGACGGCGGCCCGCGAAGCCGTCGTCGATGCCGTGGAACCAGCCGCACTCGGCCTCGCCGACGCGCCAGCACAGCCAGACCTCGCGGCCGCCGTGCTCGCCGAGCCAGTCGCAGAGCCCGGTGTCGAGATCGCGCACGACGCACCCGGTGGCGCCGATCGCCGCGAGCTCGTCGCGCAGCGCGTCGCGCAGCCCGAGCAGCACCAGGTGATCGCGGCGCACCTCGGGCGGCGCGTCGGACGGCAGCTTGTCGCTCGCCGGATACCCGGCTTCGTCGAGACGCGCGTGGTGGCGGCGCAGCTGCGCGCGCAGCTCGAGCGCGGCGGCCCAGCGATGCGTCACCTCGGGGATGGACGCGTTGACCTCTTCGACGGTGTAACGACGCGGCATGGGGACATCCACTCCGGTGTTCGGATCGATCCTGGCCTCGATCCTGGTCTCAGTCGAGCTCGTCGGGGTCGGGCTTGCTCCGGTCCTTCGGCGCGGCCGCCGCGGCCTTGAAGTCGAGCTCGTCGACGAGCGTGTTGTACGGATAGGGCAGGGGCCCGGCGTTGGTGCACGAGAACGAGACGGAGCCATTCCAGTCCTTGACGTCGAAGGTGTAGACGGGGTCCTCCGGCTGACCGGTCCCGTCGCAATCCTTGAGGTAGCGCCACCCGGCGCCGTCGATCTTGTCCCACAGGCGATCGAACTCGTTCACGCCGAGCGAGCCCGAGTACTCCTCGCGGTTGCCGTCGGCGGTGACGGTCCACCGGGTGACCCGCGGGCCGTGCTCCGCGCAGTCGACCTGCACGCCGACCTCGGCGGCGGCGAGGCTGCCCGAGACCATGTAGCTCGCGTACCGGTCGTTGCACGCGAAGTCGGCGTTCTGCTGCAACGTCTCCTTGTGCGGGTTGCCGCAGGAGACGACGAGCAGCGCCCCCGCTGCGAGCGCGAGCTTCATGGTCACCCCACCCCGGTGTAGTCGTTGGCCAGCGATGCCCGAGTCTCCTCGGTCGCAGTGACATCGAGCGTGTAACCGGGGTGGTCGATCCCCACCGAGATCGGGGTCCCCGGGGTCATGAGCGCCGCGCGGGCCTCGGCCGACAGCGGGAAGCGCACGTACTGGACGGCGGAGATCTTGTCCTCGGTCGAGCGCCCCGGCTCGAACGCGGCGCGCAGCACGTGGGGCCCGATGCGCAGGACGACGTGCTCGTCGAGCCCGACCAGCTTGCCCAGCTCGACCTTGGGGTCGGCGTCGGCCGGCAGCTCGATGAAGAGCGTCGCCGACAGCGAGTCGGCGGTCGGCATCATCTGGTTGTAGACCTCGATCTCCTCGCGGATCTGCTCGTCGCGCGTGATGCTCTCGGCGCGCAGCATCTCCTCGATCTGGAGCGTCAGCGTGTGCCGGTTCTCGAACACGAGGCTCACGCGGTCGCCGATGACGATCCGGCGAGGCTTCTTGAGCGCGATGATGTGGCGCCGGTAGTCGTCGCGCATGCCGGCGTAGATCGCCGGGCCCTTGATGTCGGCCCGCGTGATGGGTCGGACGAGGCTCATGACCTCGCTTACCATCATTGACCGGGGCCTGCTCGGTTCGGCCCCTCGCCATTCCAGGCAGCGGCTTGACACGTGACACATCGTGATACATGATGTGTCACGTGGATGACGACCGGAAGGAGCGCGTGCTCCACACGCGCGTGCCCGAGAAGCTCGAGAACGAGCTGAAGGAGCGCGCCGCGGAGCTCGGCGTGTCGGTCTCGAACCTCGTGCGCAACGTGCTCACGCACGCGTTCGGGCTCGTCGGCGACGTGGTCGCCGATGGCGCGCGCGTGGCGCGAGCGGCGACCGGAGGGCCACGCCCCGCCGCGTCGCCCCCGGGCGCCGTGATCGGCTGGCAGCAGCTCGTGCTGCAGAAGAACGCGGTGTGCCAGCAGTGCAACGACATCCTGCCCAGAGGCCGCGACGCGGCCATCGCGATCACCGAGGGCCACGGGCCGCGGCCGATCCTGTGCCTGCGCTGCCTGGAAGACCTGAGGAAGCGAGAAGAAGCATGATGACCAATCCGATCAAGGACGCGACCGCCGACCTCGTGGTCGCGCTGACCGAGCTCGGCAAGCGCGTCGCCAAGCACGTCGACGGGCTGGCCCAGGACCTCGTGCGCGACGCCGGCCGGGTCGCGCGGTCGAGCCAGGCGTTCGGCCGCGCCGCGCGCGACCAGTGGGACGACGTCGCCG
>JAIOII010000441.1 GCA_019912685.1 Kofleriaceae bacterium | reverse complement strand
GTCCACGGCGGCGTCGGTGTCGCCGTCGTCATCGCCGCCGCCAGCGCCGCCGCAGGCGCCGCCGCAGGCGGCGACGAGCAGCACGGCGGCGGCAGCGGCGCGGGTCATGTCACGTCACCGCGCGAGCTCAGTGCAGGTCGGGGCCGTGGTCGATCTCGTAGTGGCCGTCGAAGGCGTCCGGCGACGGTGGCGCGTCATGCGTGTGCGTCGCGCCCGGCTTGCGGATGAAGTCGGAGCCGGTCGTCAGGTCGACGTGGAAGTGGTTGCGGTGCGCGTCGTTGTAGTTGGGCGTGAGCACGATGTTCCAGACCTTGTCGGCCTTGATCGCGCAGATGAGCTCGTGGAGGAAGGCGTCCTTCTCGTTCGAGGTGGCGGCCTCGCAGGTCTTCTCCGTCGACGGATCGATCACCCAGTCGTCGTTGACCGAGTAGAACGTGCCCTGCGCGTCCTCGACGCCGGCGATGTCGATGCCCTTCGCGTACGCGTGCTGCGAGATGCCGTTGGGGCAGTCGGGCGGCGTGCCGCCGCCGATGCAGCGGTAGTTGTAGACGCCGATGTCGGCGACCTCGACGATGCCGCGCGAGCGCAGGTGCGGCGCGGCCAGGACGAGCGAGCGCGCGAGCGAGCAGTCCATGAAGAACGTCGCGCGCGGGTTGGTGCTGGCCGAGTAGCGGTAGACCATGCCGTTCACCGGCGTCGTCACCGTGACCGGATCGGGCACGCCCGCGTTCATCGGGCCGACCGTGTAGGTGACGCCGTACAGATCGAGCCACTCGCGGCACGTGGCGACGTCCGGGTCGCCGACCATGACGTCGACGGTCGCGGTCGCCAGCGCGGCGCCGGCGGCGTCCCTGGCGGTGGCGGTGAGCGTGAGCGCGCCCGCGTCGATCAGGGTGAACTGGCCGCGGCCCGAGGCGTCGATCGCGCCGAGCGCGAGGTCGCCGGCCGCCAGCTCGATCGTCGCGGGCGAGCCGCCGACCGCGAGCTCGACGTCGACCGTCGCCGCGCGCCAGCCGTCCTGCGGCTCGAGCGTGTCGCGAACGAACGTCGCGTTCGCCGCCGGCGTGACGAACGCGAGCGTGACCTCGCCGCTCGACCCGTCGTCGTCGTCGCCGCCGTCGATCGTCCCGGTGCACCCGGCGACGCACGCGACGGCCATCGAAAGTGCGATTCCCCCGAGCTCGCAGGCCTTCATTGCGCCGGATTCAACCGAACCCGGGTTCAGCGGTCAAGACAAAAGGTCGGACCACCGACGTTGCACACGGTCGTGTGCAATGGCGTCGTCCGTGGTCATCAGGCGCTGGCGACGCAAGCTCCTGGAATCACGGCAAGAACGCCATGGCACCGTCGTTGCTGAACGAGGTGGCCATGCGACGAGCCACCCTCCTCCTCGTGATGCTCGCTGGCTGCGCGACCGACGTGACGGTCGAGGACGAGACCGACGCCCCGGGCCACGACGAGGACGAGGAGCACGTCGAGCACGACGTCTTCCTCCGCGATCCAGACGTGCCCGATCGCTTCCTCTTCGCCGCGAACACGACCGTCGGCCAGGTCGCGCGCACGGCGTGCAGCACCGCCGGCGTGCGCCCGCTCTCGGAGCAGCTCCTCGCCGAGGTCGAGTGCCTGCGCCCCGGCACGCTCTCGCGCATCGACAACATCGCCAACGTGAGCCTCGGCGCCGGCGCGCTCCCCAAGATGAACAGCGCCGCGGCGACCGCCCTGCGCAACACCGTCGCGGGCGGCGGCACGATGAGCGTCTCGTCGACGACGCGCGCCACCGCGCAGCAGTACGTCCTCTACTACTGGTACGCGAACGGCCGCTGCACGAGCGTCGTGTCGCTCGCCGCCAGGCCCGGCCGCAGCAACCACGAGTCGGGCGTCGCGCTCGACGTGCCCGCGTACGGCACGTGGAAGAGCCGCCTCACGGCGCGCGGCTTCACGTGGCTCGGCTCGAGCGACCCGGTGCACTTCGACTACCGCGGCGCCGGCGCCGTCGACATCCGCCCGCTCGCCGTGAAGGCGTTCCAGCGCCTGTGGAACCGCAACCACCCGAACGACCGCATCGCCGAGGACGGCGTGTGGGGCCCGGCGACCTCGTCGCGCATGGATCGCTCACCGGCCGGCGGCTTCGCGATCGGCCCGCAGTGCGGCTCGACGCCGCCGCCGCCCAACACGCCGCCGCCGCCGCCGCCGCCGTCGACCGCGACGCTCACCGGCGTCATCTACGAGGGCACGAGCACCTCGGCGCGCATCCCGGGCGCGACGGTTGCCCTGAACAACGGCCGCAGCACGACCGCGTCGTCGACCGGCGTGTACGAATTCACGGGGCTCGCGCCCGGCACGTACACGATCACCGTCACCGCCGCGGGCTTCCGCGCCGCGACGGCGACGCGCACGCTCGCCGGCGGCACCGAGAGCTGGGGCAGCGTGAGCCTCACGCGCGGCGGCGCGACCGGCTCGCTCATCGGCGTGGTCTATCGCGGCTCGGACACGAGCGCGCGCATCGCGGGCGCGACCGTGCGCCTCGGCACCGGGCAGACCGCGACCGCCGACGCGAGCGGCGTCTACCGCTTCAGCGCGGTGGGCGAGGGCGCGGTCAACATCACCGCGTCGGCGAGCGGCTACCTGGCGAAGACGATCACCCGCACGATCGCGCCGGGCACGGAGAACTGGGGGTCGGTCGGCCTCGCGCAGGGCCAGGCCCTCGAGAGCCAGTGCGGCGGCGTCTCGTTTGCCGGCGAGTGCGACGGCGCCGTCGTCTCGTACTGCCACGAGGGCGAGCTCGTCACCGTCGACTGCGGCGCCCACGGCCTGACCTGCGGCTGGAACGGCGACGAGGCGTACAACGACTGCCGCTGAGCGTCCGCGGCGAACATGCCGAGGTCGAGCGCGACGGCGTGCTGCTCGGTCGTCATCGCCTGCAGCTCGGCGAGGCTCGTGAACGCGACCGCGCCGAGGCGGCCGCGGAACTGGCCGGTCGTCGAGCCGTAGCCGTCGTGATCGAGCGAGAGGCCCTCGCCCGCGGCGCGCAGCTCGAGCACGGCGCCCGTGCCGGTGTCGTAGCCGTTGTACGTGCCGCCCGGGCCGCCGAGGAAGATGTTGTTGCGGAACCACTGGCGCGAGAACACGTCGGTCGTGTAGATGCCGAACGCGTCGCCGTGCTTGACGACCGTGTTGTGCAGGCCGACGTCGCCGACCGAGCCGCGCTGCAGCTTGAACGGCGAGAGCACGACCGCGTACATCGCGTTCCGCACGAACCACGTGGGGCCACCGAGGCCCGGCTGCGACGAGATGCCCATGAACACGTCGGTGAGCCGGTTGTCGGTGACGCGGCAGTCGTGGAAGCAGAAGTCGGCCTCGATGCCGTCGTCGGCGCACGCGGCGAGGTCGTTGTGCGTGATGTCGATCGAGTGCTGGTCGGCCGCGCCGCCGTCCTCCAGGAGCGACACGCAGTCGCGGAAGCCGCGCACGCGGTTGTGCTCGATCACGTGGCCGGGGCCCGTGACCTCGATGCCCTCGCCGACGTTGGCGCCGCTCGCGCCGAGCGCGGCCTCGTTCCACGCGGTCGCGCCGGTGACGACGTTGTCGGCGATGTAGCAGTCCTCGGCGCGCGTCTTGGTCGTGATGCCGTCCTCGGTCGTCGTGATCGTGTTGCGCACGATCGCCAGGCCGTGCCCGCCGTTGAACTTGATCTTGCCGTTCACGGCGAGGCCCTCGACGTGCACGTGGCTGCGGCCGTCGAGCCGCACGTCGCCGTCGATGATCGTGCCGGCCACGCCGCGGATGACGATCGGCGCCGCGGCGGTGCCGTCGCGCTGGAACGTGAACGTCGGGTAGGTGCCGGCGGCGAGCGCGAGGATGTCGCCGGGGTTCGCGGCGGCGATCGCGGCGGCGAAGGTGCTCGTCGTCACCGGGATCCTCGTCGCGTCCGGCGCAGGACCCGGCACCGGCCGCGTCGAGACCGTGAGCGTCTGCACCTCGCAGCCGCCGTCGGGATCCGAGAGCGCGAGCTCGACGTCGTACGTCGTGCCCGGCTCCAGCTCGAAGAGGCTGCCGGCGAAGCGGTCCTCCCACGTGAAGCCCTCGGTCGCGCCGGCGGGCACGCGGAAGAGCGGCATGCCCTGCCGCCAGGCGCCGCCGTTCGCGGCGCGGAAGCGCACGGTCACCGTCGCGTCGAGGTCGGCGTCGCCGGTGATCGGCCAGAGGATCGTGAGGTGACGGAGCGTGGGCGAGGGCAGGGACGCCTCGCCCGGCACGGTCGCGTTCGGCCCCGTGC
>JAIOII010000440.1 GCA_019912685.1 Kofleriaceae bacterium | reverse complement strand
CCGCGCGCATCTCCTTCGCCGCCAGCAACCCGAGGAGCACCGCGCGCTCGTCTTCGCCCGCAGCGATCAGCTCTCTCACCCGCGCCTCGCCGAGCTGCGGCACCACCTCGCCGACCGCCGCTCGCGCCACCGCCGCGTGCTCGCCGCTGAACTCCATCACCCGCAACCTCACCACGGGATTGAACCAGTACCGGATCTCCGCGCCGCCGATGTCGTGCCACCACTCGCACCAGCTCGGCTCGCCCCGCACGAGCGGCGCCTCCTGGCTCTCCCGCCCCAGGTGCCAGCCCGCGCGTTCCAGCTTCTCCCGCAGCTCGGCGAACCCCAGCTCCGGCGGCAACACCAGCGTGGGCGGCGCCGCCTCCATCATCGATCCTGCGGCAAGGTCTTCACCTTGCCGTCGGTGCCGTAACACTGCACGGTCACCCCCGCCGCGAGCAGCGGCCGGCGCTCGCGCATCGCGCTCGCCTCGTCGGCGAAGACCACCCGGATGGCGTCGACGGCTTCCCCGCTGGGAAGCCTCTTCCTCTTCAGGGCCATGCCCAGGGTCCAGATCTCCCACGGCGCCACGTGTTGCCCCGGCTCCAGCAGACACGAGTAGATCGACGTGCGCGCGGCCTCGTCGTGGCCGACCGAGAGCAGGCGGCGCTCGCCGCGTTTGAAGATCGGCATCTCTTCCGGCTCGACGTCGTACGCGAAGTTGAAGGAGCAGGCGCCGGGCCTGGCCAGCCTCGCCATCGCCCACTGGCCGTCCCAGATCGCCGCCAGCAGCTCGACGTTGGTCTCGGCGTGCATCGCCCGCGCCAGCACCCGGTGCTCGCCGATGCGACGCGCATCCCACTTCCCGGCCGCGATGCCGGCGTCGATGTCGTCGAACACCGGCGCGTAGACCTCGTCGCGCGCCGCGTGCACGTGGGTCTGACCGCCGATCGCGAGCAGCTCGGGGATGCACCTGGCGCCCGCGCCGCTCCGCTGCACGCGGGCCACCGCAAGCCCGCTTCGGGGATCCGAGGCCAGCCGGTGGACCAGCTCCTCGCATGCCACCAACCACCGCCAGCAGTGCTCGATCTCGGTGTCCTCGATGAACAGGCTGGCGATGCTGCGACCGGCGCGCGACCCGATCTGCCCGCGGAACTGCGCGCCGTGGTTCCATTCCAGGTTGCGGAACGTCTCGCGCTCCAGGTACTCGTGAACCGAGTCGTTGCGCATCTCGGCCCGGTCGTCGTCGTACCCGGCCCGCCACTCGACGATCGACGGCCACGGCTCCGGCGTCAGCGCCGCGATCAAGCCCCTGGCCGCCGGCGTGACGTCGAGATCGATCGCCAGCTGGACATGGATGAACTCGGCCTTCCACTCGCTCACGCCGACCCTCCGAGGAGCTCGCCTAGCGGGGCTTCGGAAACCACGTCGGCGCCCGAGCCATCGGCGGAGCGATCGATGCGCCGGCCCACCGAGCCCTCGACGCGCCACGGCGTGCCGCGCACGTCACCCAGCTTGCAGTCGATCATCTCCACGTCGAAGAACTCTCTACCACCCACGTCGGCGCCGCGGAAGTCGCAACCGATGAAGCGCGCCCCGCGGGTACGGCCGACGAAGCGCTGTCCATCGGCGCATCCCAGCTGCGCGTTGCGGAAGCTACACCCGGTGACCACCGCGCCGGCGAAGCGGGCGTTGCGCAGATCGGCGTCGCTGAAATCGCAATCGGTCACGCGTGTCTGGTCGAGGCTGATCCCGGGCGCGCTCGCCCGCGCGGCACGCACGCGGAAGAGCGCGCCGAACGCCAGGTGCACGTCGCTCAGATCGCCGCCGCTCACGTCCACGTCGTCGAGCGCGCTGGCCGCCAGGTTGGCGTCCCGCCAGCGTGCGCCCGCCGCCCGCACCCGCTCCAGTCGGCCGCGCAACAGCACCGCGCCGTCGAGATCGGCGCCGCCGCAATCGACGCCGGTCAACCCGTCCCACATGCACCACCGGTGCGGGATCTCGCGTCCGCGTCGCCACAGCACGCGCTGCCACGGGGGCTCCCCCGATCGCCGCCACGCCGCCTCGGCCCACGGCGACATCGAGCGCTCGAGCACGATGTCGGCGGCGACCGACACCTCGCCGATGGTTCCGGCGTCGTAGGCCAGCTCGGTGGGCGTGTCGGCGTTGCCGGCGAGCGTGGCGATCGCGAGCACCGGGAGACTGCGCGACGCCGCGAGCACCTCGCCACCGGTCCGGCCGATGCGGTTGCTGGTCAGATCGAGCCAGCGTAGGCGCGGCCACGGCATTGCCGCCAGCTCGTTCGCGCCGGAGTCGGTCAGTCCGACCTCTTCGAGCGCCAGGCTCCGCAGCTGGCGCAGCGCCGGGAGTCCGCGCATCAGCTCGAGCCCGTCGTCGGGCATCACCCCGAGCACGTCGAGGTGCTCGAGCGGCGCCGCCGCGAGCCAGGCCGGCTGCCGCAGATCCTCCCAGGTCACGCGCACCGCGCCGGCCATGCCCCGCACCAGCTCGAAGCCGACGCCGCCGCCGCGTCCGCGCAGCGCCGCCAGCGCCGGCGCCAGGTCGATCCACGCTCGCCTGGCCGACGCCAGGTCGGCGCGCTCGTCGTCGTCGGGGGTGGGCGCGGGGCGCAACGTCGCCGCCTCGCGCGCATTGCGGTCGAGTTGCCGGGTCATGAACCGCCCCAGCATGTGGCCACGGTCGCTCAACCATCGCGCGAGCTCGCGGCGCGGCGCGTCGTCTCCCGGATCGGCGCACGCCGCGGCGATGCGCGGCGCCGCGTCATCAACGATGCTCACCGCCCACCTCCGCGATCGCGCCATCGCCGGTAGCGCGCCGCCTGCTCGGCCGACGGCGCGTAGCCGCCCGAGAAGTTGCCGCTCTCGCCGGGCGCGTTGGACTCGGCCATCTGCCGCATGTACTGGCGATCCTGCCTGGAGAACGGCACGTCCCAGGGCGGGAACCGCGACGCCGCGCCGGTGACGTCGCACATCTGGCCGTCGGGGAAGTGCAGGCGATAGCCGAGGTAGTAGCCGTCGCTGTCGCGCAGCGCCTGGCCGCGCACCATGCCGCCCGCGGCCTGCACCTTCTCCACCGCCTTGCGGATCGGCGCCGGCACCTTCTCGCGGCCCGCCATCGCGGCGATCGCCGCATCGCCGGCGTATCCGGGCGCGATCTCGATCTGCCCGCTCGCGGTCGGCTTGAACTTGCCGATGGTGAGCCCGGTGACCGGCTCGGGGAAGCGCGTCGGATACGTGCTGCGCATCCCGAGGTACTGCGGGTTGCTGAACAACCCGGGCGTCGGATCACCGCCCACCATGATCACCGTGGCGCGCGGGTTGCCCTGCAAGATGATCTCGGCGGCGCTCAGCGCGGTGCCACCGGTGCCGGCGATGACCCAGCGGTCGTGGGCCATGGGATCGAAGGACTTGAGGTTGGCCTCGTCGCCGAGGAACACGCGGCCCGGGTAGTCGGTGCGCAGCTGGTCGAACTCGGCGCGCGCCGCGGGCAGGGCGCGTTGCACCGCCTCGATCTCGGCGTCGGTCGGGACGCGGCTCATCCTGGGCAGGCCGGGGACGTTCTCGGGCGGGAACCCGGTCGCGATCACCGGGATCCCCGTGACCGGCCGCTTGACCACCTTGCCGTCGGCGCGCGTCATCGTCATCTCGAAGCCGCCGTGCGCCAGGTCGAGCTCGCCGTGGGCCTTCACCACCGGGCCGCTCGCCGCGCGCGTGTCCATCCACGCCTTGACCGCGTCGATCGGCACGCGCTGGTCGGGATGCGCGACCTGGCTCGGATCGCCGAGCCCCGCGCGCTTCACGCCCTCCATCTGCTTGCCGGTCTGGGCCAGCACGGTGCCGCGATCCTCGTGCCACCGGCCCTCGGCGTCGACCAGGAACTGCTGCTCGCCGAGCCCGGCCAGCGATGCGCCGCCGCCGATCTGCGGCGAGTCGATCGGCTTCGGCGCGCCCGCCGCGTCCTGGCGATCGAGCTCGCGCCAGGTCTCGTCGATCTTCTTCCTGCGCGCGTCGGCGGCCTCCCTGGCGC
>JAIOII010000439.1 GCA_019912685.1 Kofleriaceae bacterium | reverse complement strand
CCCACCCCTGGTCGCGCCCGTCCGGCTGGTCGACCGGGCTCGTCACCCGCGGCCGCGCCTCCACCGGGGCCGGCGCCGCCCCGTACGCCACCCTCACCCAGGTCGACCACTCCACGACCGGCTTCTCCGGCTCCACCGACGGATAGTCATCCGGCGGCGGTGGCCGTCCCCACGCCTCCCCGGCGACGGCCAAGACCCCCGCCAGGACGATTCCTTGGATCCGCATCCCCCCTCCAACGCGTCACCCCGCCGAAAGGCGCATCCGCACCTGGCTTGACAGCCCCGACCCCGGCTGGTACCTAACTGCGCCTGCGTCGGCACCCCCGACGCACTGAAAACTCGGGGCTGTAGCTCAGCTGGGAGAGCGCTAGAATCGCACTCTAGAGGTCTGGGGTTCGATCCCCCACAGCTCCACGAAACTTCTCAAGTTTTCCGTTCAGTGCCTTCGGAAAGCCACTCGCATTTCCGCAAACGTTTCCGCAGAAACGCGAGTTAGCGGACCGCATCAACGGTCCCGACCACCCCGACCACCCTGCAGGACGACAAACCTGCGGGGCTTCGGCTGTGGCCCGAGCGCGCTCACCACGCGCTCCTGCTTCGCCGAGTCGATCGCTTCCAACCGTGCGTAGCTCTGCGCGGTGATCCGGAAGCTCTCGTGCCCGAGCGCCGCAGCGACCGCATGCGCCGTGATGCCAGACGACACCGCTAGCGTCGCGTGAAGCCCTCGCTGCCCGTGCGCGGTCACGACCGGGACGTCGGCCTCTCGGCAGATCTTCTGGACCCACAGACGCGGCCACGCTCGATCGTGCTTGCCGAACAACAGCTGCTCCGGCTTCCTGTGCTTCGCGAGCTCGACCAAGTACGGCCGCAGCATCTCGGGCACCTGCAGGTTGCGCTTCCCGGCGGCCGTCTTCGAAGACGGGATCCAGAGCAGCGCGCCGCCATCATCCACGTCGCGAGCAACGCGGGGGACGACCTCGCAGCAGCGCAGGCCCATGAGCAACGTCATCATCGCCGCGACTGCGCCGGCCTCGCCTTCGTCGGCATACTTCACCGCCGTGGCGAGCCACCGTCGCGCTTCGTCGACGCGCAGCTGCTCCTTGCCGTGCTTCCGCTTGCCGACGCCTTCGACGCCATCCAGCGGATTCTCCGCGATCCACTTCTTCTTCACGACGCACCACTTCAGGAAGCTGCGCGCCTCGACGAGCGTGTTGCGGTGGTAGTCCACCGACAACGGCTTGCCGTGCCTGCCCGGCGCGTTCCGGAAGCGCTCGTAGTACGAGGTCACTCGAGCCTCATCGAGATCGCGCAACAGCACCTCGGGCTCGACGAAGAATCGGCGTAGACGGATCGACGTCTGCACGACGCTATGCATCTTGTTGCCCTTCTCGTGCCGTTGATAGATCTCGTACTGCTCGAGCGCCTTGTCCACGTTCACTGCCGGAGCCTTGCCGATGCTGCGCTTCAACTTTTCTGCCGCGCGCTTCGCCTGCTGCTCCGTTTCGTAGAACTTCGAGGACGTCTTGCCTTCCGGGCTTCGGTAAATCACCCGATATCCACCACGTTCCAGGTACGGTCCGAAGACCGCTTCCTTCTTGGTCACAGGACGCGCCATGTGAACTCCTTCCGCTGTTGGCGCGCCGTCCCATCCGCGCCAACGGTAACACGCGAGCACACGCGCCCCATCCCGCTCCTCGTCGAGCGATCTCTCGCTGCGCCGATCTTGCTCACGCTGCCCGCGCTGCGTTCCTCATCGCTCGCCCGCGCATCTCCTCAAGCAACTCGTCGGAGCTCCGCTCCATCTGTGTTCGCTCCTGCGGGCTGAGTGGCCTCACGAGTCCTCGCTCGACCATCACCTCGACCATCTGTTCGGCGATCGCTCGCGCCAGGGCCTGTCTATCTTTGCGGACGTTCGACTTGTGCATGGCGGTGCTCCCGGGCCAACACGCAGGCCCTACTCCTATCCGCCGTTGAGAAAGCCGGGAGCAGCAGGTCGCCGAGCAGATCCCTGTCGATTTCTCGATCGCCGAGCCGCCGAACAAATAGTCACCGATTTGTCCCGGGACCATTTCTCGCCCTCTAGGCTTCGCCAACTTACGCCCCCACCATTTCTCACCGGCGTCTCGTAGCGAGAGCAGATCCCCATGAGCGCGATCGTTGAGCACGTCGGACCGGGTTGGTACCGTTGCGTCTTCGCGACGGCCCTGGAATGGACGAAGACGAGCTCCACCAACGCGTCGCGCGCCTTTTTTTGGATGGCGCCCGTGTGCCGTTCAGTCGAACCGTAGACACGTGCGGCCGTCCGCTGATTCGAACCATCGGCTACGACGAGTTCCGCTGACTGTCAGCCCGACATCCTTCCCATGCTCAATATAGAACGCGAACTTCTCTCGCAAAACGAAGGCTGGACATCTTTTGCAGACTACCTGCCGAAGCGGAAGACGATCTGTGGTGAACGATGCGCGTCGCCGATCGCAACCGCATCTCATGCGAGGCTGCGCTAGCAGGTCAGAACGATGACTAACGGAAAGCGCACGGGTGGAGGTAGCGCCACGACCGCGGGAGCCCTGTACCAATCAGCGGCCTCCGCTTGGTACTGCCTCGGCATTCTCGCCGAACAAGACTTCCCGCCGCCTCTCGATTTGCCTGCAGACGCCACGCTCACCTTCATCCGATGCGAGACGGATGAACCCGTTGACGACATCCTGGCAATGACCTCTCATGGCGGGCTGATCTTTGCGCAAGCGAAGCACACACTTTCGTTGGAAAGCGGAAGCAAGTCCGACATCGCGTCCGCCCTCGATCAGTGCGTACGGCAGTATCTCGGCAATCGATCCAACGCCAAACCGCGGCGCCCTTGGAATCGTCCGCTCGTCGCGGCCACAGACCGTCTCGTTATCGTCGTCGGAGCACAGAGCTCAGGTCCGATCAAGAATGATCTTCCGGAGCTGTTCCAGAACATTCGAGCCCTCGCTGGACGGCCACTCGATGATGCTGCTCACAACGACGACCAGCGGCGCGCGCTCACCGTGGTCCGAGAGCACTGTTCGGAAGCATGGCGCAAAGCTGCGGGAAGCGGGCCAACCGACGCTGACTTGATCGAGATGCTTTGTCTCTTGCGCCTTCAGGTGCTCGATGTTGACGCCGACGGCGCAGACGAACGGCTTGCGAAGACAATTCTACGAACCTCGATACTTCGTGACCCAACATCCGACAGTTCTAGCTGGAGCCTTCTCGGTCGGTTCTGTGAAGATCTGGCCGCGCACCGAAGAGGAGCTGATCGTCATCTTGTTCAACGGTTCCTCCTAGGCGAGAAGGTCGATCTCGAAGCGCCGCGAAGCTATCGAGCCGATATCGAGCGACTGAGGGAACACAGCAAGACTTCTCTTGCACTCCTACGCGACCTCGCGACACTGCGGACCGGGGAGCAGCGATTCAGCATCGAACGTCGCTGTACGTCGTCCGCCGTCGACGCAGCGCTAGGCGGTTCCTTGTTGATCACGGGCGACCCAGGGTCAGGGAAGTCCGGCCTGCTCTATTGGATAGCTGACGAATGTCGCCAAAAGGGCGTCGATTGCGTCGTACTACTTGTGGATCGTATTGCTTCGGCATCGTTGGGAGAACTGCGGCGCGATCTTGGACTCGAGCACGACATCAACGACGTTCTGCAGAACTGGACCTCATTGAGTCCAGGTGTGCTCCTTGTCGATGCTCTTGACGCCGCTCGGGAGGATCGCGCGGCCAAGACGATCCGTGACCTTATTCGACTTACGCTTGAGGTTCGAGAGCGCTGGAATGTTGTTGCGACGATCCGGAAGTTTGACCTTCGATATAGCGAAGAGCTCAAGGAGTTGTTCCGGGGTTCGCCGCCCTCCTCATCCAAATACGCCGACAAGGAGTTCAAGGCGGTTCGTCATCTCAACGTTCCCATCCTCGATGATGAGGAGCTGGCGGACATCGCGCGGAATGCGCCAACGCTCGGCGCACTCCTGTCCGAAGCGTCTCAGCCACTAAAGGAGTTGCTGCGGAACGCTTTCAACATACGGCTCGCTGCCGACTTGGTGACGTCAACGCTGACAAGATCGGAATTCAGCGCGATCGAGTCACCACTCGAACTCCTAGACCGGTATTGGAGATACCGGATCCTTGGGACGGGTGGTGATGAACGCGAACACTTGTTGCGCTCTGCGAGCGAAGCGATGGTTCAACAGCGATCGCTCCGAGTCGATCGGCAGAGCCTCGCGATACCCACCGGAACAGCGCTTGAGACGTTGCTCAGTGCCAACGTGCTCGTCGAATGGCAGAAGTCGGAAGGCGTTCTGCCGAACCGATACATTCTTAGCTACTCGCATCACGTTCTCCATGACTACGCCATAGCGCGTCTCATGTTGCGCGGCGATCGCAGCAGCCTGCTGGCTCGCTTGACCGAGAATGTCGATTTCGCGTTGGTCGCGCGTCCTAGCCTCAGCATGCACTTCCACCACCTCTGGGCAGACGATCCGGATGAGTTTTGGCGACTGTCCTTTGACGTATTGAAACTCGAAGGTGCATCCAAAGTTTTGCAACTCATCGGTTCGAGCGTTGCCGCCGACTCGTACAGAGCATCCGAAGAATTGGAGCCGCTCTTCGAATCACTCACCTCTCAGGACCCACGATCAGCGTCTCTCTTCCTCTCTCATCTCGTCGGGGCGATCATTACTTTCGGTTTGCCCCTGGTCGGCGACGATGCGCGACCGTGGTGGCCGTTCCTCCTACGGCTAAGCGGATCGCTAGATAGGGCGATCGCCTTCTCAGTGCAGGGACTTCTCGTCATGGGTGTCGAGCGTTCGCGGGCAGCGACACCCACCCAGCTCGAGTCACTCGGAAAAGTGGCACGCGCACTTCTGCGCTTCGGCTGGGCGCAAACACCGGAGCTTGGTTCCATGGTGTGGGCAGGCGTGCAGGGCGTTTCTCGTGCGCTATCGGTCGTGCCCGCCGGTGCGGAAGACCTGAGGCGGATAATTGAGCCGGAGCGGATCCGAAGTGTCGGTCACATCGAGCTTCCTTGGTTGGCGAACGAGATCGTGTACGTCATCGACGCGGATCCGGATCTCGCAGTAGACATCTATTGCGCTGCATTCGGGTACGAAGAGTCGTCGCAGGCAACCACTCAGATGTCGACGAGCCGAATACTGTCGCTTACGTCAAACAAGCGACAGGACTACGAAATGGCTCTCTGGTCGCTTGGCGAGAATTTTGGCCATTTCCTCGAGAAGGCGAGCCTGCAGGCAACGACTGCGCTTGCGTCCGTACTCACTTCCTACGTTGGAAGACGGCATCGGTTCCGCGAACAGAGACAACCCGCAGGGCCGACGTTCGAGTTCCGCGGCCGGACGGTTGAACTGCGCGAGGACGGAAGCGGGATTTGGGACTCGGGCGGAGTCTACTCCCACGACGAGGGAGTGAAGATGCTGGACGCATTCGCCAAGTTTGTTCTTGCTCGGTCACGAGAAGGAGCACGTGAAGAGCTTGAGGCGATCGTGGATCGGCTGCTGGACTGCCCGACGTCCGCCGTCATGTGGCGTCGCCTCCTTCTCATCGCGTCGCAAGACGGTGGGAACAGTCTCACGGAAGTCATTGCTCCTCTCCTCTTGAACAGCCGACTGCTGCTCGCACCAGACATCGGCTACGCCGCGGGAGAATTCCTGCGCTCGCGTGCAGGCAGCCTTCACGAGGAACTTCGCCAGCGGATTGAGCAGGCACTTCTCGCGTCAGTGAACGCAATCGAGAATCGTGAGTACGCAGAATACCGACTCGCAAAACTTGTTGGTTGCTTACCAATCGACGCGATCGTAAGCGACGATGTCCGACAGCTGTCTACGCGACTAAGAGCGGAGGGAAAGCTGCCGGAGAACAAGCCCCCGGCGCACGAAGTCTGGACCGAGGAGTACACCGAGGAAGCACACCTTCGCGAGTTGGGTGTGGAACCCGACGCTCCAGGCGTTAGGAGCTTGGTCGAACAATACGCTCCGTTGCGTGAGTTCTCGAGCAAGTTTCTAAACGAGCATCCTTCCGACGAAGAGATTCGGGCGATCTATCCGAGCATTACTAAGGTGCACGACGCGGTAACGGGGCGAGAACGAACTCCAGACTCGGAGGACCTACTCGATCTCGCCTGGGGCTACCTAGCGGCGGCGTGCACCGCCGTTGTCGGCGCGAAGAGCTTCTCATGCGCCTCGGACGTGGGCCGAACAGTCTCGATGGTGCTGCTTGAGGCCGCCAAGAATCGACAACCGACGTACAGCGAAAGCGCCGAGGCGCAGTTCAACCAACATCCATCATGGGGATCCCCTGCAGCGCGTATCGACGCAGCGGCTGGCTTGGCACTTCTTGGTCAACACCGGGACTGCACTTCGAACGAGGTGCGAGATGTCGTCCGGAAACTCTCGCGTGATCCCGTTGCGGCCGTCCGGTTTCAAATCGCGCGGCGGCTACTCGCGTTCTACGCCAACGATTCGACGTTCTTTTGGGAGCTGACGCGTGCATTTGTAGCTGAAGAGAGCAACCGCGGTGTGATCAGTGGTGTAGTTCACACGATCGCGGAGATCGCGCCCAACCATTTGGATGACGCTGTCGGTCTGCTTCTCTCGATCCGCAGCCGCATTGCACCGACCTCCGTAGATGAAAGCGAAGTCCGCAGATCGATCGACTCGCGAATTGCGCAGGCGTACGTCTATCGTGATCACAAGCCATCCGAGCAACACCTTCGCGCTCTCCTGACGACCGTACGAGAAAATGCGTCCGCGCTTGCCGGAACACTGCATTTCCTGCGTGGTGCTCTCACTTACCGGAAAGACAATGAAGACGATGCGGTCGTTCGTCACAGAACGTTTGCACTGTTTCTGGACATGCTTCGCGGCGCGCAGAGCGCCTTGGATGACCTCGGTACGGGTCATGGTCAGGCTCCCTTCAGCGCTTGGCCAGAGGGCGACCAGCGCAACGCGAAGGAGTTGGCCGATCTGGTGAGAGGCATCAGTGATCAGGTCTATTTCGCATCAGGAGCATTCGACGAGAAGCGCAAGCGTACGACAATTGATGACGACGCGAAGAGCCGCGGTACCCGCTTCTACCAAGAAGCGAGTGCTCTTCTCGACGCACTCGCGACCGTCAAGATTGCTGCCGCGTCGCATCACCTCATCGAAACGTTGGAATTCTTCGTGGCCGAGGATCCGCAAGGGGTGTTCCTACGGATCGCGAAGAGCGTGAAATCAGCAACAGAGGACGGCTATCAGCACGAAGGCCTAGGCGCGCAACAAGTCGTGGCGATCGTCGAGCGATACATTGCGGAGTACCGATCGCTGTTTCGGGAAGAGATTTTTCGTCGAGCTCTGTTGGACATGCTCGACATCTTTGTCGAGGCGGGTTGGCCGAGTGCTCGAAAGCTTGTGTACAAGCTCGACGAGATCTACAGGTGAGGAGAAGCGACAACGCAAGCGACTTCGTCCTGCGCTATCGGCGTTGCCGCGACAGCTATAACCGCATCTTTGCTCAGATGGTCGCCACTATCCGGGCGAAGTTTGCTAGCGGGGCAGACACAGCCGTAGATGAGTCTCTTGAAGCGCATCTCCGAGTGTATGTCATCAACGATCTGTTGCGAGCCCTCAACTGGAACATGGGAGTCGCACCAGAAGCAGGTTTGCCCAACCTTGTTCCCGAAGCGCCGATATGGTCCGCCGGCACAGAATCACAACGATTTCTCGACTACCTTGGTGTGGAGCGCGGTGACTGCGAGCGTCCTCTGCTCATCGTTGAGACGAAACGACCGTCTGCCTCGTTGCCTCAGCCTCGAGGAAGTCGACGGCGTAACATGGAACCCGCCGAAGCGATTCGCCTAGGCCTGCAAGGGAAAGAGCTCCAGAGTTCATACCGATGATCTCATGAGAGGTGGGCTTCGAACCGCAGCGGCAGCCTCCGGCGATCACCCGGCAGGGTCAGTCCGCGCTGGTTGAGCGCCTCAAGCAACGCATTGATGGCGCCCCGCTCGGAGCGGGTGGCGGCCGGCGCGAGCCGCACGCGGATCGCGGCCTCGGTAACGATGACCTGACCCGGCGCGGCGAGCAGGTTGGCGATCACCTTCTTCGCCTCACGCGGTCGAGTCAGGTGCGGCGCGAGCAGCGCGGCGAGATCGGCCTCGGCGTTGGCACATACGATACGGATGACGTCGAGGACGGCCTTGCGCTGTCCGGTGTGCCGGACAAGCGTGTCGGCGAGCTCGGTGTTCTCGACCGGCGCATGCGTCGGCACGCTCGGGCGGAGCCACTCGATCTCCTGCTGCAGGCGCAACGCGTCGGCGAGATCGTCCTCGATCGCGGCGCGGCGCGGGTCGTCAGCCGGCAGTCGTGCAAGGAGGCGACGGGCATCGCCTTCGTTCACCCGCGCGATCCGATACGCGCGATCGAGGCGACGTCGCGCCGGGTTCGGGATGATCGTGCCGCGCGGTACGGACTCGACGCCTCGGTCGTCGAGCTGGTTGATGCCCCACCGCTCGACGCCGTGCTTGAAGCCGTTTTCCTGTCGCCAGCGATGCCACAGGATCTCGACCAGCCTCGCCGCCGGTTCCTTCGATACCGCGAGGAAGTTGACCTGTCGACCATCCTTGGTGAGCACGGCGATGCGCCGGACGCGTCCGCGGCCGGCGCCGAGGTTGCGCAGCCGGCTCTCGTGGAGCCCGACCGACTCGCCGGCGATCACCGTCGGTGTGAACGCGGTCGTCGGCAGCTCCGGGTACGGTTTGCGCTCGTAGGTCACAACCTCGAAGCCGGCGTCGCGCAGCTCAGCGAGCGGCGCGGCGTGCGCGCCCGCGCGATCGAACGCGAGGAGGATCCGCTCGTCGGGGCCGAGCGCGTCGCGCAGCTTCTTCGAGAGCGGTGGTAGCAGCGCCGGCAGACTGTCGTGCGACGGCACCGCCACGCGCAGCACCGGCAGCCCGTCCTCGTCGTGAATGTAGTAGTCGGAGGTGCCCGGCAGGACGCGCCGATCCTGCATGCGCCATCCCTTGCGCATGACCTCCTTGCCCGTGTACCGGCGAAGATGATTGTCGACGTAGAACACCGCCGGACCATCTTCGGCACGCGCCGCCTGGATGAGCCGCTCGCCCACGCTCGCCTCGAGCTTCGTGCCGCCGTCGGTATCGGCGATCAGCCGGCCGAGCAGACGGCGCACGCCGCTCGGGCTCGGGACCCGCTCCGCTCGGAGCAGCGCCGGTCCCGATGGGGTCGCGAGTCGCCGCGCGCCCTCGACGCAGAACTGCCCGATCGCGAGCGCGCAGATGATTGCGTCCAGCGCGATCCGGAGCGCGTCGTGATCATGCGCGCGCCGTGCGAGCGCACGATCCGCCTCCTCGTACAGGCCGAGCTCAGCGGCGAGCGCCAGCATCAGCCACGTGCCCACGTGCTGCACCTGCTGCTTGCTCACCACGGAACGCGCCGTCATCGGCACGATCTCGTTGCCGCCCTCGCCCTCAGTGCGCTCGTCGGAGGTCACCGCCGCGGCGACGCTCGTCTTCGACGCCGACCACAAGCTCATCTGGCTCGTGTCGTCGACGGGCGCGGGCGCGACCTGGTCCTCCGCCGCCGCCGTGGCCGGCGCCGCCATCCGCGCCTCCCGCCACGCATGATGCTCGCGCCACACCGCCGAGTACGCGTGCCGGGCACGGCGCGGCTGCTCGCGCCACACCGCCTTCGGCGTCAACCCGACCTCAAACTGCTCACGCCACGACGCCCGCGTCGCCGCGGAGATCGTGACCTTCCCGCCCGCCCGCGGCAGCAGCAACGCGGCCGGCCCGTCGGACTCCTCCATCCGACGCAGTCGACGCAAGTACTCCTCGCCGATCCCGAGCGCTGCGGCCAGGCGGCCGAGATGCACGCCCGACTTCGCGACCGCCACCGCCAGCACGTTGCGGCGACCGCGATCGCGATCCTCCGCGTCGAACTCGCCTAGCAGCAGGCCTCCCACGAACACGCTGCATCGCGAACCGCGGATCACCACCGAGCCAGTCGGCGAGAACCATCGGATCTGCGGTGCGGTCGGGGGCTGGACTGGATCCACGAGCAGCGGGGCAGCTTCCATCACCTCGGCAACCGCTGCCAGCGCGTCCGGATTCCCACATGCCGGAGATCCAGCCGGCACCGTGCAACCCCGCGTCATCCGATCGGTTCGTCAGCGCCGGTATGAACTCTGG
>JAIOII010000438.1 GCA_019912685.1 Kofleriaceae bacterium | reverse complement strand
GGCCCGCGCGCTCGCCTCCGCGGTCAACCTCGTCGATCCCGACGTCATCGTCCTCGGCGGCGGCGTCTCGCACGTCGACGCGCTCTACGAGCTCGTGCCCGCGCGCCTGGCGCGCTGGGTCGCCGTGCGCCCGCCGCGCGTGCGCATCGTCCGCAACGTCCACGGCGACGCGAGCGGCGTGCGCGGCGCCGCGTGGCTCTGGCCTCAGTTCTCGTAGACCGCCTGGTGCGCCTTGCGGTACGCGCCCGGCGTCTGGTTCGTCGTCTTCTTGAACGAGCGGATCAGGTGGTGCTGGGACTGGAAGCCGCACGCCTGCGCGATCTGGTCGATGCTCATCGGCGTGGTCACGATCAGGTTCTTCGCGTGCTCGACGCGGATCGCGCGCACGTAGGTGAGGAACGACGTGCCGGTCGCGCGCCGGAACACGCGGGAGAACGTCGGCACGGAGAAGCCCGCCTTGCGCGCGACCACGGGCAGCGGCAGCGGCTCGGCGAAGTTCTCGCGCAGGTACTGGAGCGTCGCCTCGAGGCGCATGACGTTCGAGCCCTGCCACGCCTTGGACGAGACGAACGAGAGCCGGCCGAGCGCCTCCTTGAACGCCTCGATCACCTGGTAGAGCGACGGCGCCTCCTCGAGCTTGCGCGTCAGATCGTTGGCGAACCGGTCGCGCGCCTCGTGCTGCATCGGCGAGCGGCGCAGGACGCCGCTCCACAGCTGGAAGATCGTCGCCAGGAACTGGCTGCGCGCCACCTCGAGCCGCTCGCCCGAGTAGCGCAGCACGAGCTGGACGTAGCGGTCGCTCGCCAGCTTGATCTCCGTCGAGTGCTCGCGGTCGAACGCGGTCGCGAGCGCCGTCGCCGCCCGCTGCAGCTCGCCGTAGCGGAACTCGGCGCGCCCGCCGTGCTCGTCGAAGAACAGGACGTCGCGCTCGAGCTGCGCGCACATGTGGAGCGCGAGCACCGCCTCGCGGTGCGACTCGTGGAGCGGCGCGCCGGGCGCCAGCGTCGTGCCGATGCCGACGACCGAGCGCACGCCGAAGCGCTCCTTCAGGAAGGCCTGAAACTTCTGCGCGTGCTCGCGCAGCTCGAGGCGCGAGCGCGCGAGGTTCTTGCTCGAGCGCCCCGACGTGATGAGCGAGACGCCGTAGTCCGCGAGGTGCGTCGCCGCGGTCTCGGGCTGCTCGCGCGCGAACGCGATGCACGCGCGCTGGATGCGCGCGTTGCGCACGAGGGTCTGCACCCAGTCGAGCGGCGCCGTGCGCGAGTCGAGCGGCATGATCGCCATCGCCGTCGTCGGCAGGCGCCCGATGCCGAGCCCCTCCTTCATCCAGTCGGTGAGCCCGCCGTCGAGCCGCCACGGCGTGAGCTTGAACTTGTCGGCGTCGATCGCGGCGTCGACCCACGTCTCGATCGGCCACAGCCGGGACAGGGCCTCGCGGTTCAGGCGATCGATCTTCTCCTGCGTGGCCGCGCCCTCCTCGCGCCCGGCGAGGAACTCGGCGTAGTGGCCGAGGAACTGCTGGTACGCGTCGAGGAGCTCGGGCTCGAGGATCGGCAGGGCGAGCGCCATGCGCACGAAGTGGACGAAGTCCGGGTTCGCGCTCGTCGGCTCCTGCCCCGCGATCTGCCGCCACTGCGCGGACAGGGTCTCCCAGTCGGGCGCTTCGCGATAGAACTGGCCGACGTAGAGGAACGAGCGCGGATCGTCGGCGAGCGGGTGGAACAGGTCCCAGAACCCGAAGAGCTGGCGACACACCGGACGGCCCGTGCGCGCGCACTCGTCGAGTGCCGCGCGGTAGTGGGCGTCGCGGGCGGCCTCCTTGCCGAAGAAGATCTCGAAGTGGTACGGCTTGAGCCGGTCACCCGGATCGGAGAGATCCATCCACTCCAGGCCATCCGCACCGTCGCGGATCACGTAGACCGGCAGCTCGGGCCGGTGGGCGATCACGTTGTGGATCGCGTACGCGTTCTGCAGGTTGCTCAGCCACGACACGACGTTCTCCATTCTCCCTACGGACAGGGTGCGGCCTCCGGCGACCACCAGTTGCCGCTCATCGCGATCAGCGAGAGCAGGGCGACGGTGTCCTGGTAGTAACCGGCGCCCTGGTTGGCGACGGTCGTGTCCCAGACGCTGTTCAGCCAGCTCTGGTTGCCGGCGTCCACCATCGCCGCGACGCCGAACGGCGCCACGAACGCGAGGTCGAGGTAGTTGCCGCCGGTCTGACCTCCGGCGAGGTCGTAGCCGGGGAGGATCGCGCCCGGATCGTTGCCGGTGCGCGAGCGGATCCACGACGTCATCCGCTGCACGATCGTCTTGCTGCGGCTGTCGCCGTTCAGGAGGTAGTCGGTGGCGATGCGCCACGGATCGCGGCACGCGTTGTACGCGTACTGGCCGTCGCTCGGGCCCTCGAGGAACCCGGGATCGACGGGGCGCGGCGTCGTCGCGGCGTCGGCGATGAAGTCGGGGAGGAGCCCGGTCACGGGCGCGTAGCCGGTCTGGACCTCGTCGATGATCGCGTAGCTGCGATCTCGGATCTGGCGCCACGCGGCGTCGCCCGTGAGGTCGGCGAAGCTCTCGAGGTGCGCCGGCATGAAGTCGCTCGAGCGCGTCGCGCGGCCGTAGCTGCCGTCGCGCGCCCAGTCGCCGAGCTGGACGTAGTTGACGCCGCTATCGACCTCGCCGGCGCGGATGCCCTCGATGACGTCCTGCGCGAGCGCGCGGTAGTCGATCGCGCCGCCCGAGCTCCACTGCTTGTCGGCGAGGAGGAGCGCGTAGGCGATGTCGAGGTCGCCATCGGTGGCGCTGTTGGCGCCGTCGACGTTCTGGCACGACGTGCCCTGCGCCCACGACATCAGCGACGGCGTGATGTCGGACGGATGATCGTCGTAGTAGCGGACGAGACCGTCGAAGATCGTCTTGGCCTGCGGATCGTGCCCGGCCATGAACGCCGTGATGATCATCCCGTAGCCGTGGGCCTCGCTCACCGTCAGGCGGCCTGCGCCGCTGGCGACGTAGTAGCGGCCGCTGCCGCAGCCGGACTTCAGGTAGGTCGACTTCCACGCGTCGTAGAAGTCGCGGACCGCGTCGTCGAGCTGCGCCTGGGAGAGGTGCGACGGGAGGATCGTGCCCGCGTGATACGGCCGCGCGTGGTTGCCGAACGGGTGGGCCGCGCCCGTCGACATGCCCTCGCAGCCACCGGTCGAACCGCCGTCGCCGCCGCCGCCATCGCCGCCGCCGCCACCATCGCCGCCGCGCCCGTCTGGACACGGGCATGCGTCGATCGGGCCATTGCCACCGTCGCCGTCGTCCGCTCCCGGGGTGCCCGGTGAACAGGCCCCGAGCAAGCAGAGGCCGAGCCAGAGGCTGAGCATGAAGGGACGGGTGCAGATGCTCATGAGCGAAACCGTACGGAGGTAGGGAGGGAGGGCGCGGTCGGTTCGGGTCAGACGCATGCGCACTTCTTCTCGGCGCTTCCTCCCTGGAGGTCTGTCTGTCAGACCTAGGTCGTGGCGGTTCAGCTTCTTCGCGAGATCGACGAGCAACCCGGGGCACTTGCGCGACTGCTTTCCCGGCGGCGGGATTCCGTGCGCGAGGCGGCGGCGCGGATCCGCATGTTCGATCCCGAGTGGGTGGTGATCGCCGGCCGCGGGACGAGCGACAACGCGGCAAGGTACGCGCAGTACGTGCTCGGCGCGTTCAACCAGCTGAGCGTGGCGCTCGCCGTGCCCTCGCTCTTCACCCTCTACGGTGCCCCGCCGCGGATGGGGCGGGCGCTGACGATCGGCATCTCGCAGTCGGGGCAGTCGCCCGACGTCGTCGCGGTGATCGAGGAGGGCCACCGGCAAGGCGGCCTGACGCTCGCCATCACCAACGAGCTCGACTCGCCGCTCGCGAAGGCGGCGGACATGACGCTCCTGCTCGCGTCGGGCGCCGAGCACGCGGTGGCCGCGACCAAGACGTACACGAACCAGCTGCTCCTGCTCGCGATGCTCTCGGCGGAGCTGGGCACCGATCCGGCGCGGCGCGCGGAGCTCGAGCTGGTGCCGCACGCCGTCGAGTCGGCGCTGGGCGCGGCGGGCGTCGCCGCGATCGGCGAGCTCGCGATGCACTACATGAACGCCGGGCGCTTCCTCGTGCTCGGGCGCGGGTTCAACTACTGCACGGCGTTCGAGATCGCGCTCAAGATGAAGGAGACGAGCTACGTGCTCGCCGAGCCCTTCTCGCCGGCGGACCTCCTGCACGGCCCGATCGCGATGCTCGAGTACGGCTTCCCGGTGGTGCTGGTCGCGCCCTCGGGCAAGGCGACCGAGGACGTGCACCCGTTCATCGACGCGCTCGAGGGCCGCGGCGCGCGCGTGATCGCGCTGTCGGACCGCGACGACGTGCTGAAGCGGACGTCGTCGGGCATCCGCCTGCCGGCGGGCGTGCCCGAGTGGCTCTCGCCGATCGTCAGCGTGGTGCCCGGTCAGCTGTGGGCGCGGTCGCTCGCGATGGCCAAGGGCATCGACTCCGACCGGCCGCGCGGGCTGAGCAAGGTCACGCGCACTCGATGAGGCGCCGCGTGTAGCTGTGCTGCGGGGCCGCGAGCAGCGCGGCCGTCGCGCCGGTCTCGACGACGCGGCCGCGGTAGAGGACGACGGTGCGCTCGGCGAGGTAGCGCGCGCTGCCGAGGTCGTGGGTGATGAGGAGGATCGCGATCCCGCGCTGCTCCTTGAGATCGCGCAGCAGGTTGAGGACGCCGATGCGGATCGAGGCGTCGAGCATGCTCGTCGGCTCGTCGGCGAGGATGAGGTCGGGCTCGGCGGCGAGGGCGCGGGCGATCGCGACGCGCTGGCGCTGGCCGCCCGAGAGCTGGTGCGGGTGCTTGGCGGCGATCTCGGCGGCGGGGCCGAGGCCGACCGCGGTGAGGAGCTCGTGCACGCGCGCCGTGACGGCGGCCTTGCCGCGCGCCTTGCGGTGGCGGACGAGCGGGCGCGCGAGGTGATAGCCGACGGTGTGCACGGGGTTGAGCGACGCGAACGGGTCCTGGA
>JAIOII010000437.1 GCA_019912685.1 Kofleriaceae bacterium | reverse complement strand
GCGCGGCGGCGAGCAGCTCGTCCTTCCAGCGCACCCAGCGCGCGCACGCGCCCTCGTCCTCGAGCGACCAGGCGCGCGGCGGCTCGTCGCCCTCGCCGGGCCCGGCCTTCCACGCGGCGATCGCGTCCGGGTGGTAGTCGTGATCGAAGGCGCCGAGCCGGAAGAACATCTGCGGCTCGTTGTCGACCTGGAGCGCGACCACCGGCCCGTCGGGGTAGCGCCGCGGCGACACGATCTCGCCGACCGCCTCGAACCACGCGGCGACCTCGTCGAAGAGCTTCTCGCTCGCGTACGACGGCACCGGGAAGGCGCGGGGCGGGGCCGGGAGCCAGACCGGCCCGCCGTGCGCGCCGCGGGCCTGGATGTCCGGATCCCGGACGATCCGCTCGGGGAAGCCGAAGCACGTGAGCTCGGCGTTGATGTGCGGCCCGGGCCGCAGCGCGGCGACGAGCCCGGCGGCCTTCACCTCGTCGAGCCACGCGCCGAGGTCGCGGTTGCCGCCCCAGTCGAAGCCGCTGCCGTCCGCCCGCTCGTGCACGCTCCACGGCACGTAGCTCTCGACCACGCGCACGCCGAGCGCGGCGAGCCCGTCGAGCGCGGTGCGCCAGAGCGCGCGCGGCGTGCGCCAGTAGTGCATCGCCGCCCCGTAGAACGAGACGCGGCGGTCGGGCGTGAGCACTAGCCCGCGGTCGTCGAACCAGGTGCGGCGACGTTCTTCCACGTGCGGTCCTCGAGGATGAAGCGGCTCGGCCCGACGGCGAGCGGGTGGTCCGCGGCCATCGGCGCGCTGTCACCGGTGCCGGCCGTCGTGTACTCCGGGTCCCAGGGCAGGAGCAGCGCGAACCCGCCGGGCAACGCCGGCATCGGCGCCATGCGCGGCAGCACCGGGTGCGGGTGCGAGGCGCGCATCCTCGCCATGGCGACGAGCTCGTCGACCGACGCGGCGCCCGCGATCTCCCAGAGCGTGCGCACCTGCGGCGGCGGCAGCGACAGCTCGCCGGCGCGCGACAGCGCCGCGGCGGGCGTGAGCCAGCACTCGTCGACCGTCTCGCGCGCGTCGAAGCTGGGCGCTTGCCCCTCGGGCAGGACGGCGAGGAAGAACCGCGCGCTGAACCGCCTGGGCTCGATCGACGGCGTGATCCAGTGCGCGAGGTACGTGAGCGCGTCGGCGTCGAGCGCGAGCCCGGCCTCGGCGAGCAGCGCGGGCAGCGGCTCGCCCTCGAGCGTGCGCGTGCGCATCGCGACCGCCTGCTCGCGCTCGACCGGCGTGGTGGCGAGCAAGACGCCCGCCTCCTCGAACAGCTCGCGCGCGGCCGTGACCCGCAGATCCTCCTCGCCCTCGTCGCGCGCGCCGCCGGGGAAGACGAACGCGCCTCCCATGAACGACGCGTTCCGCCGCCGCCGCAGGAGGAACACCTCGAAGCCCTGGTCGGCGGGCCGCACGAGGACGACGGTGGCAGCGTCGCGGATCACGCCTCGCTCGTACCACGCCGCGGCGCCCCCGTGTTACGTCAGCCGGGTGAGCCGGCCTTTCGTGTGCTTGCTGGCCCTCGCGGCCGCCGCGACGTGGCCCGCGTGCAAGGGCTCGTCGAAGCAGAAGCCCGCGGACCCGCAGCCCTCCGACGCGGGCCCCGCCGACGCGCCCTCCGCCGACGCCCCACCCGTCGACCTGAGCTTCGCGAGCGGCACGATCGTCGTGGCCCGGGAGGAGGACCATCACCACGTCACCGCGCTCGCCCTCGACCCGGCGACCGCGCAGTGGGTGCCGCTGGCCGGCGACAGCGAGTGGAGCCTCTTCCCGACCGGCCACCTCTTCTCGCTTGGCTTCCTCGTGATCGCGACCCAGGGCGAGAGCCAGGCCGACCACGTCGAGCAGCTCGGCGTCCTCCGCCGCGGCAAGCTCGAGCTCTTCGGCCCAAAGGCCGGGGCCGTGCGCAACCCGACCGTCTCGCACGACGGCACGCTGATCGTCGTCGAGACCAGCGAGAACAACTTCCGCGACCTCTACAAGATCGACGAGTCCGGCAAGTCGACGCGCCTCACCGACAACCGCGAGGGCAACTTCGAGCCGTCCCTCTCCCCCGACGCGAAGCACGTCGTCTTCTCGTCGTCGCGCGACGGCGACTCCGAGGTCTACCGCGCGCCCGTCCGCGGCGGCGCCGCCACGCGCCTCACCGCGTTCCACAAGGACGACTGGTCGCCGCTGTGGTCCCCGGACGGCAAGCACGTCGCCTTCCTCTCCGACCGCGAGGGCCCGCCGCGCCTCTTCCTCATGTCCCCCGACGGCACCTCCCAGCGCCGCGCCACCGAGGAGACCGACGTCGACGTCGCCGAGGACCTCCCGCGCTGGAGCCCCGACGGCACCGCGATCGCCTTCGTCCGAGGCGGCGGCCTCGACCAGACGCTGGTGGTGCTCGACGTGGCCTCCGGCAAGGTCCGCCGCCTCACCCCCGAGGGCCACGCCGACACCGACTTCGCCTGGTCCCCCGACGGCGCGTACCTCGTCGCCATCCGCCGCGACGTCCGCCAGGTCCGCGCGCTCCCCGCCGGCGACCTCGTCATCGTGAACGCCGCCGACGGCACCATTGCCGCCCCGCTCGGCTCCGCCGCCGGCGTCCGCTTCGTCCGCTGGCTGCCCTGAGGCGCTTCACGCCCGCGGGCCACGGCCGATGCAGGGGGTATGGGAAGGCGGTTCGCGTTCGTCCTGATCGGGGTTCTCTCCGCGTGCTCCATCGCGCCGAGATCCGACGACAGCGGGGGCGAGGCCGATACCGACCTCGATCTGTGCGACGCCCTCAACACCTACCGCGCCGACCGGGGCCTCCCACCGATCCCCGTCTCCGCTGCGCTCATGACCGTCGCCCGCTACCACGCTGAAGATCTCGCCGCGAACGGCACTGGCGGCGCGAGCTGCAACCTCCACAGCTGGACGAGCGACGATCCGCGCTGGAGCGGCTGCTGCTACACCGACGACAACGCGCAGGCCGAGTGCATGTGGAACAAGCCACGCGAGATCGCGAGCTACCCGTCGCCCGGCGTCGAGATCGCCGCGCGCCACGGCACGCGCATCACCCCGTCCACCGCCGTCGCGGCCTGGGCGGCGAGCGAGCGCCACCGCATCGTCATCGCCAACGACGGCGACTTCGCCGCCGCCACCTGGCGCGCGATGGGCTGCGCGATCGAGGCCGGCATCGCGACCGCATGGTTCGGCGAGCTCGCCGCGCCCTGACCGTCACTCCGCGACGAGGATCTGCCGCGCGACCATGTCGTCGAGGCACGCCGTTGCATCGCGCGCGGCCGTCTCCCGATCGATCTCGTACTCCGCGCACAGCGCCGTCGCCGCGTCGTCCTCCGAGAGCCCGTCCTTCGCCAGCACCCACAGCTGCGTCGCCGCCCCGTTGAGCGTGTGCAGCTTGTTGTCGTCGGGCGTCACGATGAACGCCTGCCCATCGATGACCCGCCCCGCCGTCTGCGGGTTGCGCCGGTACCGCCGCATGGTGCACACCATACCCCATGACCGAGGTGGAGCGCCCATGAAGGTCTTCCTCACGGGAGCCGCCGGCTTCATCGGATCGCACACGGCCGAGCGCCTGGTCGCGGCCGGCCACGAGGTGGTCGGGTTCGATTCCTTCGACGACTACCTCTATCCATCGGGGGTCAAACGAACGACTGCGGCGACGCTCCTGGCCTCGCTCCCTTCTGCGCGCTTCCGGCTTGTCGAGGGGGACATCGCGGACGAAACTGCGGTCGCCACGGTCTTCAGCTCGCATCGCCCCGATGTCATCTGTCACCTCGCCGCCCTGGCTGGCGTTCGTCCCTCACTGGCGGAGCCGCTGCGCTACACCCGCACGAACGTGCACGGTACGACGGTCATCTTGGAAGCCTGTCGTAGACACGGCATCGATCGCGTGGTGTTCGCATCGTCCAGCTCCGTCTATGGCGTTCGTGATCCCGTACACGTCGTCGCGTTTCGCGAGGAAGATCCGTGTCTCCATCCGGCCTCTCCTTACGCGGCGACCAAGCGCGCCGGCGAGCTCATGTGCTCGACCTACCGCGATCTCTTCGGGATCGGCATCAGCTCGCTTCGGTTCTTCACTGTCTTCGGTCCGCGCCAGCGGCCCGATATGGCCATCCACAAGTTCGTGGCCGCGATTTCGTCGGGACGTCCGATCCACGTTTTCGGGGACGGGACGTCTCGTCGTGACTACACGTACATCGACGACATCGTCAGCGGGGTCGTCGCGGCGTGCCTCCGCGTCGAGCCGGGTGCCTACAACATCTACAACCTCGGCGGAACGGTCACCACGTCGCTTGCGGAGCTCGTCTCCATGATCGAGGTCGTCGTGGGCCGCGCCGCCATCATCGACCGTCAGCCGGTTCAACCCGGCGATGTCCCGATCACCTTCGCCGACGTGAACAATGCGGCGCGGGATCTCGACTATTCACCGTCCACCCCCGTCCGCCTCGGCCTCGAACGTTTCTGGGAGTGGTACAGGACGCGACAGACTGCGTGAAGGTCGGTATCGACGCATCGAATCTCCGCCAGGGAGGTGGCCGTACGCACCTCGTCGAGCTACTTGCGCACGGCGATTCGCACCTGGGTCGGATCGAGGAGGTCATCGTCTGGGGAAGCTCCGATACGCTCTCCAAGCTTCCTCGACGGGACTGGATCACTCCACGGCACGAACCGATGCTCGATGGCTCGTTGGTTCAGCGGCTGCTCTGGCAGGAGACTCGGCTCGTATGGCGCGCGCGCGACGTCGATCTCGTGTTCGCTCCGGGCGGAGTCACCTCTCCACTGGTCCGCCCGCGCGTCGTCATGTCGCGAAACCTGCTGCCCTTCGACGAACGCGAGCGCGCGCGATACGGCTGGTCTCCGACACGGCTCCGACTGGAGATCCTGCGCTTCGGGCAGTCGCAGAATTTCGTCAGCGCCGACGGTCTGATCTTCCTGAACGAATTTGCGCGCGCGCGCGTGACCGCCTCCTTGTCGAAGCCCCCTCGCAAGGTCGCCGTCATCCCTCATGGCGTCGCCGATCGTTTTCGCCATCCAGCGCGGGTGCCCCGCCCGTTGTCCGAGGTTTCCTCCTCATCCCCGTTGCGTGTCCTCTATGTCTCGTCGCTGGCGCCCTATAAGCACCAATGTGCTGTGATCGAGGCGATCGCGTCGTTGCGCGACGAGATCCCCCTTGAGCTCACGCTCGTCGGCGGATCCGACGGCTCCGGTTACGCGGATAAGGTGAAGCGTTCGCTGTCGGACGCCGTCGCGGCAGGGGCGCGGATTTCGTACCGTGGCCAGGTCGGCTTCGACGAGCTGGATCGAGAGTACGTCGCCGCCGAGCTATTCGTCTTTGCCTCGAGCTGCGAGAACATGCCGAATATCATGCTCGAAGCGATGTCGAGCGGCCTCCCGATCGCGTGCGCCCGCCGCGGCCCGATGCCGGAGATGCTCGGCGATGCTGGCGTGTACTTCGATCCCGAACGTCCCGAAGAGATCGCCGCGTCGTTGCGGACGCTTGCATCGGACACCGACCTACGGCGCCGGTGCGCGGAGATCGCCGTCGACCGGGTTAAGGAGTTCAGCTGGTGTCGATGCGCACGTGACACGTTCTCCTTCCTTTCCGACGTCGCGAACGGGAAGAACCGATGACGCGCGACGCGATCCTGGTCACCGGTGGCGCGGGCTTTGTTGGATCACACTTCGTGCGAATCGCGTCTGAACAGGGCCGGCGGGTCATTGTTCTCGATGACTTATGGAGCGGGAGGGCGTCCGCACTTCCGGCCGAGATCGAGATTGTCCGAGGCGATATCGGTGATACCGAACTCGTCCGCTCCCTCTGCGTCCGCGCACCGGTCGGAGCGGTGGTTCATTTCGCCGGGAAGATTCAGGTCGGTGAGTCGGTCCGATGTCCCGCGATCTACTTCGACGTCAACCTCGTGCGCACGCTTCGCCTCCTCGAAGCGATTCGCGCCGCCGACGTTAGGACCCTGATCTTCTCATCGACGGCCGCGGTCTATGGCGCTCCAGCGCACGTCCCGATTCCCGAATCGGCTGCATGCCGCCCGGAGTCTCCGTACGGCGCCGGCGGGGGCGCACCCCGACGGGACACTTCGCGAGCAGCACGAGCCAGAGACGCACCTCATCCCGCTCGTGCTCGATGCCGGCCTTGGCCGCCGAGCTCCGCTCGTTGTTTTTGGCGACGACTATGCGACGACGGATGGAAGATGCGTTCGCGACTACGTGCATGTCTGCGATCTTGCAGCCGCGCACTTCTCCGCTCTGGACCGGCTCGATCGAGGATGCTCCGTGGGCACAATCAATCTAGCCAGTGGTCACGGCTTCTCGGTCCGCGAGGTGATCGACGCTGCCGGACGTCTCATCGGCACTCCGATCCCTCACACGATCGGAGCTCGCCGCGCGGGCGATCCGCCGGTGCTCATTGCCGACCCGTCTTCGGCCTCCGCGGTTCTGGGCTGGCGTCCCCTCCGCAGCGACCTCGAACAAATTCTCGAAGATGCGCTTCGAGCGCGGGCCAAGTCAGGATGAACACTGGCGCGCTGGTCGGCATCGAACGGCGTATCCCCTTCGCGTAGGGTAGGTTCTCGATCCATGTTTCGAACTGTCGCTGCGCTCGTGATGGCCTTGCTCGTGCTCGGTTGCAGTGGATTTCGCGATCCGCCGCCGAGCAAGTACCCGACGCAGGAGGTCTACATCGAGGACACGACCCTCGGTCCGCAGGACGTCTTCGAGGTGCGCGTGTTCCGCCACGACGACATGTCGAAGCTCTACGAGGTCAGCGAAGAGGGGACCATCAACTTCCCGGAGATCGGCCTCGTCGACGTCGGTGGCAAGACTCCCGCACAGGTCGAGCAGGAGATCCAGGCGCGCCTCGCAGATGGATACCTCGTCAACCCCACCGTCTCGATCCTCGTCAAGGAATACAAGTCCAAGACGATCTCTGTGCTCGGTCAGGTGCGCAAGCCGACGACGATCCCGTACGCGGCGGGCATATCGATCGTCGACGCGATCTCTCAGGCGGGCGGATTCACGCCGATGGCACGCAAGAACGCGGTCACCGTGACGCGAGTGTCCCCCACGCCGGACGATGCGAAGAAGACCCTAGCGTTCACGGTTCCAGTCGAATCCATCGCGAGCGGCAAGGCCAAGCCGTTCTTCCTGCGTCCCGGCGACACGATCTTCGTACCCGAGCGGTGGTACTAGATCTGTCGAGGGAATGAATGCGGCCTCGCGATCGTGTGGCCTTGGGCCTGGTCACTCTCGCATTGCTCTTCGCGTGCCTTGCGATCGGAGGCGCGCCGCGCTGGGCCGCCTGCGTGTCGGCGGGCTTGGGGCTCGCCACCGCCATTCCGTTCGTGACCTCGCGGCGCACGGCCTCACGCGTCTCGATCTTCATCGTGCCGATCGCCGCCATGGCGGCGTTGACCGCATTGCAGCTGATCCCGCTGCCCATGGCCTTGGCTGAAGTCCTCGTTCCAGGGAAGGTGGAACTCGTCCGCGAGAATGCACGCGCGTGGGGCGAAGCTGAGCCCACGTGGGTACTAGCGTCGTTCGATCCGCCAGCGACGTTGGTGGAACTCGCAAAGCTCGCCGGCTATCTCGGACTCGCCTGGACGTGCATTCGCCTTGCGAGCGAGCGACAAGCGCGGCGCTGGCTGGTCACGGTGCCCGCGGCGGTCGCTGGGCTCGTGGCGATCGCGACGCTCGCACACCTCGCCGTCGATGCGCGCAAGGTCTATGGGATCTATCAGCCCTCGACCAACCTCCTCTTCCTCGGCCCATTGGTGAGCGCCAACCACCTCGCCAGCCTCCTCGCGCTAGCTGCGCCGCTGGCCGGCAGCCTCGCGCTCCAGTCGAAGGGCGCGAATCGAGCCGCGTGGTTCGCCTTGGCCGCCCTGCTAGTCGGGACCACGTTCCTTTCCGGCTCGCGCGGCGGTGTCCTCGGCCTAGTCGCCGGAGGGGTCGCGACGGGCGCGATCCTGTTCGTGCGCCATCGCGCGGGCCCCAACGACGCGCATCCGGTCATCCCCGCGATCACTGTCCCGGTTGCGCTGGCTGCAGCCGCTGTGATGGCGGTGCTCGTGCTGCTCACCGCCGGCGGTGTCTCGCGCGACCTCTCCGAGACCTCCCTGGCGGAGCTGCACGAGCCCCAGAGCAAGTTCCAGGTCTGGAAGCGCGCGGCGCAGATGACGGCCGACCACCACTGGTTGGGGGTCGGCAAGGGCGGGTTCGAGGCGGCGTTTTCCCCATATTCTCAATCCTCGTCTGTCGTCTACAGCCACGTCGAAAACAGCTACCTGCAGGCCGTCGTCGATTGGGGGCTACCGGGTTCGGCGCTGATCTTCTTCGCGCTGGGCTTGGCGGCCACCGCTGGCATCCGTCGGTGGCGTCAAGGTGTGCTGGAGGCCGGCGCGCTGGGCGCGCTGGTCGCGCTGACCCTTCACGAGCTAGCCGATTTCTCGATCGAGCTGCCTGCTGTTGCGATGACCATCATTGCGTCGAGCTCCTTGCTGTTCCCGGAGCGGCTTGCGGCCGCCCGCCGGGATCGGGACACCGCCGTGCCGCGTCGAGCGCTCGTCCTGCGCATCGCTGGCGTCGCAATAGGACTGCTTTTCGTAGTCCTGGCGGCGAGCCCACTGGGGCGCAACGCCGAGGAAGACTACGCCAGGATCATGAAGTCGACGGACGAGGAGAGACTGGGCATCGCGCGCGCCTCGCTCGAACGGCATCCTGCGTCGTTCACGATTGCGGGTCGCGCCGCCGAGGCGCTTTTCGCCGCCCGCGATGCTCGTGCCCTACGGCTCATGGCACGGAGTCTGTCGATGAACTCGAACCACGCCGGTCTGCGCCATCTCGCCGCGCGAATGCTGCTGGTCTCGAACCGGCCCGAACAGGCGGCTGGTGAGTTTGCTGCGGCCGCGAGGCTCTCCCGTGATGTCAGACCGATCGTTGCCGACGTGCTCGCAGCCTTCACGAACCCCGAGGACATTGCGGACGCGCTTCCTACCGAGAGGAAGCACGCCTTCATCATCTTTCGCGCGCTCGCCGGTAAGCCGCTTGCCGCCATGGCGTTCGCGAAACGTGTGGGCGATCTTCACCCTCATGATCCCGAGGTCCAGGCTCTCGTTGCCGAGGCAGCGCTCGCGGCTCGTGAGGGAACGACCGCGCTGACCGCCGCGTCTCGCGCATGGGAGCTCTCTCCCATCGCGCTTCATGCCGTGCTTCTGGGACGAGCGCACGCGATGCTCGGGGCCAAGGACACGGCCGCGTCGTTCCTGGCGAACGCCCTGGACAGCACTGTGAACGAAGCACCCGTCGAGCGCGTGCGTCTCATCATCGAGCTTGCCGAAGCGCGCGTCGCGCTCGGCGACCTCGCTCGAGCCAAGACCGTGCTGGAGATGGGCAGGGACCTCGCGGCTGCTGAACAGGGCTGGCTGATCCTCGTCCATACGAAGCTGGCGGAGGTCGAGGATCGGCTCGGCAACCGGAATCAGGCTGCTTGGGAGCGCCAGCGCGTTCGGGAGCTGCAGGGGCGGTCTGCAAGAAACTGAAATCAAAGCGCTTTTTGTATACCTTGATGTGCTGGTCGACACCTGGCATCTGAACGTGCCAGACCTGCGCGGCAACTAAGGGAACCACCTTGTCAGCACCGGCCTCCCCCCCTACCGCGGCACGAAATCCTGATGCTGCGGACGATGTCGCGATCAGCGAGACCTTGCTGCGCTACCTAGCTGTTCTGCGCCGACGGTATCGGCTCCTGCTGGCGGTCCTGGTCGCCGGCGTGACGTTGTCGGTCCTGTACACGATGCGGCAGCCGAAGATCTATGCGGCGACCTCCACCGTCGTCGTGAACCCGCAAGCGCCGCGCGTTTTCGGCGACAATCAGGACGTCATCGAGCTTGGCGCCGGTAGCTACTGGTCGAATCAGGAGTACTACAACACCCAGGTGAACATCATGACCGGCTTCCCCCTCGCGCGGAGCACGGTCGTCAAGGAGATCGGTGGGGTACCGATCTTCGAGAAGCTCGCGCCAGCGGCACAGTACCCGCGCCTTTCCGAGAAGGAGCGCATCGACCTTGCGGCCGAAGTGCTCAAGGGCATGACCTCGGCGGCACAGGCTCGCGAGAGTCGGGTCGTTGGAGTGACCGTCACGAGCATGGACCCCGAGCTGGCCAAGCAGCTCGCGAACGAGCAGGTGAAGAGCTACATCGCCGCGACGCTCGCGAAGCGTACGCGCGGTGCCGACAAGAGTAGCAAGTTCCTCTCGACGGAACTCGACGCAGCGGAGCGCACGCTAGGCGAGACCGAGCAGCAACTCTATAAGTTCAAGGACGAGCACGACATCATCTCCGTGTCGCTCGAGGATCGCCAGAACATCGTGGCGAACGACATCCAGCGCTACAGCGCTGCGCTCGGGGACGCCAAGGTCAAGCGCATCGAGCTCGGCGAGCTCCGCAAGCGCGCGCTCGCGCTCAAGGGCGAAGAAGTCCTCGAGTCTCCCGTCTTCGCGCTCGCGTCGAATGCCGCGTCCGTAGAGGCGCTGAAGGCGAGCTACCTGACCGAGAAGCAGCGCCTGCTCGAGCTCGAGGGTGACTTCGGTCCGAAGAGCAGCAAGCACGTTCAGCAGCAGAAGAAGGTCGATGATCTCTACGCGCAGCTCCAGGGGGAATCCCGGCGTGCGATGCGTGAGCTCGAAGAGCGCTACCAGGCCGCGACGGGCGCAGAGGTCGCCTTCGGTAACGAGCTCACGCGCCTGAAGAAGGAGGCGCTTGCCCTCGGTCCGTTGCAGGTCGAGTACAACCGCCTCCTACGACAGCAGAAGGTCGACGAGGACAACTACAAGCGCCTCCTCGGACGACTGCACTCCAGCGATCAAGAGAGCCGAAACGAGCAGATCAACGTCGACGAGCACGAGGCTGCGCGTGCAGCGTTCCTCGTGTCCCCCCGGCTCAAGGTCAACATCGCGATCGCGGTGATGCTGTCGCTCCTCGCTGGCATCGGTCTCGTGTTCCTTCTCGACTATCTCGATCGCACGATCAAGAGCGCCGAGGAAATCGAGCAACTGGTGCGTGCACCTCTCCTCGGCGTCATTCCGGTGGTCGCCGAGGTGCCGAACGGGGACGATCCCAAGTCACAGAAGGCGCGCGACCTCTACGTGTTCACGAACCCGACGTCGCGGGCGGCCGAGTGCTGTCGATCGATCCGGACGAACATCCTGTTTTCCGCGGCCGACCGGCAAATGAAGACCATCACGGTCTCGAGCCCCCGGCCGCGCGAAGGCAAGACCACCTCGACGATCTACATGGGCACGACGATGGCGCAGAGCGGCCAGCGCGTGCTGCTCATCGACACCGATCTGCGTCGTCCCCGCCTCCACAAGTCGCTCGAGGTGTCGAAGGCCCGTGGCCTCACCAACCTGATCCTCGGCGACGCGTCGATGGACGACGTCATCAAGACGACGGACATCCCAAACCTCTACGTGTTGCCCTGCGGCCCACAGCCTCCGAATCCCGCCGAGCTCCTGATGACGGACCGGTTCAAGGAGGTCCTGAAGGCGCTCGAGAGCCGGTTCGACCGCATTTTGCTCGACTCTCCGCCCGTCCTCGCTGTGACCGACGCGGTCGTGCTCTCGCGGATCTCGGACGGAGTGATGCTCATCGCTCAGGCGGGTAAGACACAACGCGAGGACATTGCCGCGGCCGCGCGGCAGTTCCGCGATGTCGATGCGTCCATCCTCGGCGTGATCCTGAACGATATGGACATCTCGCAGCGTCGCTACGGTTACTACTACTACTACTACGGCGGTTACGAGAGCGCGCCGCAGCCCGCGAAGTCAGAGGCCTGAGACATGTCGCCTGGTGCCTCGTTCACGGGTTCCTTGCCGGCACTCAATCCAGCAATGCGGCAGAGCCGCGCCGGAGTCGTGCTCCTCGACTTCGTGTTGGTCACGTTCGGAGTGCTTCTCGCGTATGTAGCCCGCTTCGAGGGCTCGATCCCGGCGCACTTCTTCCGCCACATGCTCGTGGTCGCGCCTGTCCTCGCGATGGTGCGCATCCTCGTCAACGCAGGGTTCGGGGTCTACCGCCTCGTCTGGCGGTATGTCGGACTGCTCGAGGCGGTTCGTATGGCGCAGGCGGTCGCCACGGTGAGCGTGCTGCTGTTGCTCTTTCGCCTCACCTTGCCCTCGTACCTCCCGCAGCTCTCGCTTCCGCTCTCGATCATCGTCATGGAGGGCATGTTCACGTTCCTTGCGATGGCTGGCGTTCGCTTCGTGCCGCGGATCCTCCGCGAACGCGTCCGGCGCCGCGACGGCGCCGCGACGCTGCTCATCGGTGCCGGCCAAGGCGGCCTCGCGATCGTCAAGGAGGCCGTACGCCATCCCGAGCTGGGCATCCGGCCCATCGGCTTCATCGACGATGATCCGACGAAGCACGGCATGGAGATCGCCAGCCTTCGCATTCTCGGAACGCTGCGGGACCTCGACCGTGTGATCCGCGCCGAAGGCGCCGAACGCGTCGTCATCACCTCCTCGTCCTTCGCCCCCAAGGCCATCTCGCGGGTGATGGACGTCTGTAATCCGCTCGGCGTGCAGGTGCAGATCGTCCAGGGGACGTATGAGCGTCTCGGGGGCCCCGGCGATCCGGCGGAGACCGTGAAGACCGTCCGCGAGGTGCGCATCGAGGACTTGTTGAGCCGCGACCCCGTGCCCCCGTCGTTGTCGCGCGCCGACCTGATCGAGACCTTCTCCGGCAAGAGGGTGCTCGTGACGGGTGCCGGAGGTTCGATCGGCAGCGAGCTCTGCCGGCAGCTTGCGCACATGCAGCCCGCGCAGCTCATTCTGGTGGAGCGAGACGAGACTAACCTGTTCCACATCGAGCGCGAGCTCGTCGCCGCGAAAATGGGGCACGTGACGGTGCCGCTGCTCCTCGACGTCATGGACGCCAAGGCCGTGGAGCGAGCGTTCAAGGAGCTCCAGCCGCAGGTGGTGTTCCATGCCGCCGCGTACAAGCACGTGCCGATGATGGAGCGCTTCCCGTGGGAAGCCGTACGTAACAACGTCTTCGCGACCAAGCAGCTCATCGAGCTCGCCGAGGAGCACCAGGTCGAGACCTTCGTGATGATCTCGACGGACAAGGCGATCAACCCGACGAGCGTGATGGGGGCAACCAAGCGCTTCGCCGAGCAGATCGTGCAGGATTTCGCGACCCGCGCGAAGACCCGCTTCTCGTGCGTGCGCTTCGGCAACGTCCTCGGCAGCCGCGGTTCGGTCGTCGGGATCTTTGCCGAGCAAATCGCGGCCGGCGGCCCCGTGACCGTCACGCATCCCGAGGCCACACGCTACTTCATGACGATTCCCGAGGCGGCCAACCTGGTGATCCAGGCGAGCACGATCGGTCACCACGGCGAGGTGTTCCTGCTCGACATGGGGGAGCCGGTCCGCATCATCGACCTGGCCCGACAGATGATCCGCCTGTCGGGGTTCACCGAGGAGGAAGTGCCGATCCGGATCGTCGGGACGCGCCCCGGGGAGAAGCTCTTCGAGGAGCTCTCGACGATCGGCGAGAACCTCGCTCCGACGGAGCTGCGCAAGATTCATCGCTGCAAGCCCGTGCCCGTCGACCCCGCACGGGTGAACGCGCTAGTCGAGCGGTTCCATTTCACCGTGCGCGGTAGAGATGCCGAGGGGATCCGCACAATCCTTGCCGAGATGGAGATCGGCTATCAGTCGCCGCCCCCCGGCCGGACCCTCGACGCCCAATGAGCCGCATCTATCTGTCGCCGCCCGATCTTTCCGGGGGCGAGCGCGCACGGCTCGACGAGGCGCTCTCGTCGGGGTGGATCGCCCCGCTGGGGCCGCAGCTCGACGCGTTCGAGGCCGAGATCTGCGCCCGCGTCGGGATGCCGTACGCGGTCGGGCTCTCGAGCGGGACCGCGGCGTTGCACCTCGCGCTCGAGGTCCTCGGCGTGGGTCGCGGAGACGAGGTCTGGGTCTCGACGCTCACGTTCGCCGCGACGGCCAATGCCGTCGCGTACACCGGCGCGACGCCCGTGTTCCTCGACAGCGAGGAGACGTCCTGGAACCTCGACCCCCGGCTCCTGGCGGACGCCCTCGCGACCGCCGCTCGCGACGGGCACCTGCCGAAGGCGCTGATCGCCGTCGACCTCTACGGTCAGTGCGCCGATCTCGAGCCGATCGCGCGCGCCTGCGAGCGGTACGGGGTTCCGCTGATCGAGGATGCCGCGGAGGCTCTCGGTGCGACGTATCGCGGCCAGAGCGCCGGCTCCTTCGGTACGCTCTCCATCCTGTCGTTCAACGGCAACAAGATCATCACGACCTCCGGCGGCGGGATGCTCCTCGCGCGCGACCGCGCCCACGCCGACCGGGCCCGCTTCCTCTCGACGCAGGCGCGCGAGCCTGCGCGTCACTACGAGCACAAGGTCATCGGGTACAACTACCGCCTCTCGAACTTGCTCGCCGCGGTCGGACGCGCGCAGCTCGCGGACCTCGATCGCCGGGTCGAGGCCCGACGCGCCATCAACGCCCGCTACTGCCGCGAGCTCGGTGACCTCCCAGGTTGGACGTTCATGCCCGAGGCCTCGTACGGGCGCAGCACCTTCTGGTTGACGTGCGCTACGATCGACCCGGCCCATGCGCGAGCTGGCCGCGACGCCGTCCTGGATCGGCTCGCCGGGCAGGATATCGAGGGACGACCGGTGTGGAAGCCGTTGCACCTGCAACCGGTCTTCCGCGACTGCCGCGCCATCGGCGGGGAAGTCTCCGAGCGCCTGTTCGACCACGGCATCTGCTTGCCGAGCGGCTCCAGCCTGACCCCCGACGAGCAGTCTCGCGTCATCGAGGCGGTTCGCACGGCGTGATACAAGCGATGCGATCGCGATGAAGCAGGCGCTCCTCTCCTTGAAGGACGGAACGATCGACCTCGTCGACGTGCCCTCCCCACGTCCACGAGCCGGGCACGTCGTCATCCGCACCCGCGCGAGCCTGGTCTCGGCGGGGACGGAGCGAATGCTCGTCGACTTCGGACGGGCAGGGCTCCTCGACAAGGCGCGCAGCCAGCCGGAGAAGGTCCGGCAGGTGCTCGACAAGGTCCTGAGCGATGGTCTCCTGCCGACCGTGGACGCGGTCCGCGCGAAGCTCGATCAACCGCTCGCCCTCGGCTACTGCAACGCGGGCGAGGTGATCGCCGTCGGCGCCGGGGTGACTGACCTCGCGCCCGGCGACCGGGTCGTGTCGAACGGCTCGCATGCCGAGGTCGTCTCGGTGCCGCGCAACCTCTGCGCGCGGATCCCCAGGCGTCCCGACGGCCGCGAGGTGACCGACGAGGAAGCGGCGTTCACCGTGCTCGGCGCGATCGCCCTCGAGGGGCTGCGCCTCGCCGTGCCGACGCTGGGCGAGCGGTTCGTCGTCACCGGCCTCGGCCTCGTCGGCCTGATGGCCGCACAGCTACTGCGCGCGTCGGGTTGCCACGTGCTCGGGATCGACGTGTCCGAACATCGCTGCGCGCTGGCCCGGCAGCTCGGAATCGAGACCTACCTCAGCCGTGGCGGTGGGGACCCGGTCGGCATTGCGCGTGAGTGGAGCGGAGGAGCGGGTGTCGATGGCGTGCTGATCGCCGCCTCGACGGACTCGGCCGAGCCGGTCTCGCAGGCGGCCCTCATGGCACGCCGGCGAGGCCGCATCGTCCTGCTCGGCGTCGTTCGCCTCGAGCTCGATCGCGCACCGTTCTACGAGAAGGAGCTCACGTTCCAGGTCTCGTGCTCGTACGGACCCGGGCGGTACGACCCATCGTACGAGGACAAGGGTAACGACTACCCGCTCGGCTACGTCCGCTGGACCGCCGGTCGCAACTTCGAGGCCGTGCTCGATCAGATCGCTGCGGATCGCCTGAACGTCGCGGCCCTCATCAGTCACCGCGTGCCGTTCGCCGAAGCAGGTGAAGCGTGGCGGCTCGTCCTCGAACCGACGTCGCTCGGCATCGTGCTCGGGTATCCTTCGGACCCGAAGCCGCTGGCGTCCACCGTTGAAGTACCGACGCGGGCCCTGGCGCGTGGGACTCCGCGGATCGCGGTGATCGGCGCCGGCAACTACGCCATCCGCACGCTGCTGCCGGCGCTGCAGGACCTGGGCGTCGCGCCGGTGGCGATCGCGGCACCGGGCGGCCTTTCGGCCGCGCTCTCGGCGCGGTCGTTCGGCGCCGCGCGCGCGACGAGCGACGTCGAGGAGGCCATCTCGGCCCCCGACGTCGACACCGTGTTCGTGCTGACGCGCCATGATTCCCACGCGAACCTGGTCTGCAAGGCGCTCGCGGCGGGCAAGCACGTCTTCGTCGAGAAGCCCCTCTGCACGACGAGGGAGGAGCTGCGTCGCATCCGGGAAGCCCACCGCGCGAGCGGCCGCCTGCTCATGGTTGGCTTCAATCGCCGCTGGGCGCCGCAGGTCCAGCAGGCCGTCAGGCTGCTCGGCGATGTGTCCGGACCGCGGACGATCCTCATCACGGTGAACGCGGGCGCGATCCCCGGATCCCACTGGACCCAGGATCCGAACGTCGGTGGCGGGCGGATCGTCGGGGAGGCATGCCACTTCGTCGATCTGGCTCGGTTTCTCGCCGGCGCGGCGATCGTCGACGTTCGCGCGTCGGCGCTCGGCGGACATCCCGATACGTCCTCGATCACGCTCGCGATGGCCGACGGCTCGATCGCGACCATCGCCTACGTGTCCACGGGACATCCCCGGTTCGGCAAGGAACGCATCGAGGTCTTCGCGGGCGGACGCATCGTCGCCATCGACAACTTCCGACGCCTGCACGCGCACGGCTGGCCCTTCCGGGCCGGCGATCTCTCGCTGCGCCAGGACAAGGGCCATCGCGAGATGGTTCGCGTCGTCGTCGACGCCGTCCGCAACGGCGGCCCCGCACCGATTCCCTTCGAGGAGCTTGCCGAGGTCATGGATGCGACGTTCTCGGCGGCCGGCGTCCAGGACTGAGCACGTCGTCATGCACTACTGGGTCAACCAGTTCCTGGCCACGCCCGACTCTCCGGGCGGCACGCGCCACATCGACTTCGCCGCGCGTCTCGTCGGGCGTGGCATTCCGCTCGAGCTGGTCGGATCCGACTTCAACCTGACGGCGCGCACGTACGGCCGCCGACGGAGCGCACGGGATCTTCCAGCCGTCACTCAGCAGGTGGGCGACGTGCGCGTACACTGGCTCTGGGCGGCGCCATACCGCCGCAACGACTGGCGCCGGTATGCGAACATGGTCTCGTTCGGGGGAGCCGTGTTCTCGTTCCTCGCGCGAGCGCCGGTCACGCGAGACACCGTGTTCATCGGAAGCTCCCCCAACCTGCTTGCCGCGCAGGCCACCGCGTTCGCCGCGGCGGCTCGCCGCGTGCGGTTCGTGCTCGAGGTGCGCGACCTCTGGCCGGAGAGTCTCATCGAGGTCACTGGTCGCGAGGGAGCGGTCGCCCGTGGACTTCGCGTCATCGCCGATGACCTCTATCGCCGTGCGCACAAGATCATCGTGCTCACGGAGCGGAACGCTGACGCGATCGCGGCGCGTGGCATCGCTCGTGACAAGTTCGTATACATCCCGAACAGCGTGGATCCGTCCATGTTCGGCGAGGGCTCGATGATGCCGCCGACCACGTCCACGAGCGCCGTCGTCCCTCCGGGGAAATTCTGCGCGATCTACGCCGGCGCACATGGCCCAGCGAACGATCTCGACTCGCTCCTCGACGCGGCGAGGCTGCTTGCGGCGCGTGGCGACGACCGGGTGCACATCGTCCTCGTGGGTGATGGAACCGAGAAACCGCGGCTCCAGAAGAAGGCGCTTGAGGAGCGACTCTCGAACGTCACGTTCCTCGATCCGGTGCCAAAGGCGCAAATCCCGTGGCTCTTCTCGCAGTGTCACGCCGGGATCTTGGTCTTGCGAGACCTTCCGCTCTTCCGGTACGGCGTGAGTCCCAACAAGCTCTTCGACTACATGGGAGCGTCGCTGCCCGTCGTGACGAACGTCGCCGGCGACTGTGCGGACATCGTCCGCCAGTCCGGGTGCGGGCTCACCGTCGCGCCAGGCGATCCCTCTGCGCTCGCCGAGGGGCTCTCCCGCCTGGCGAGAGACCCTGGGGCACTGACGCTCGGCGCGGCCGGCCGCCGCCACGTCATGCAGCATTTCAACCGAGAACGCCTCGTCGAGCGGATCGTCACCCTCCTGGTGTGAAAGAGTACAGTCTCCCCGGTCATGTGCGGTATCGCGGGTTTCTCAGGGCCCTTGCCTCCATCCGTCCTCGACTCGTTCGTGGAGCGGCTGCAGCACCGTGGCCCTGATGATCGCGGCACGTGGTACGACGCCTCTGCTCAGGTCGGCCTCGCACACACGCGATTGTCGATCCTAGATCTCTCGTCACGCGGCCATCAGCCGATGCGCGATGTCGGGACCGGCTGCCGGATCACCTACAACGGCGAGCTCTACAACTTCCGGAAGCTGCGATCGGATCTCGAGGCACGAGGTCACAGATTCTTCTCCGACACCGATACCGAGGTGCTGCTCCGGCTCTACCTCGATCAGGGACCGGCGATGCTCGAGGCGCTCGACGGCATCTTCGCGTTCGCGATCTGGGACCCCCGCGCCGGTGAGCTGCTCCTCGCCCGCGATGGGTTGGGCGTCAAGCCACTCTACTGGACCGACACCGGGTCGACCCTGGTCTTCGCATCGGAGATCAAGGCGCTGATCGACGTTCCGGGCGTGTGCCGCGGGCTCGACCTCCAGGCCGTCGAAGCGACCCTGCTGCATCTCTGGTGCCCCGCTCCGAGAACCGTGCTTCGTGGCGTCTCCAAGCTTGAGCCCGGTACGGCCATGATCGTTCGTGCGGGCAAGGTGAGTCGCCTCTGGCGCTGGTTTCAGATCCCCGTGCAAGAGCCCATGCTGCATGGAGACCGCGTGGAGGTATTGCGCCAGACGCTAGCGCGTTCGGTGGCCGATCAGCTCGTTGCCGACGTGCCCATCGGAGCGTTCCTCTCCGGCGGCGTCGATTCGAGCGCGGTTGTCGCATTCGCCGCGCGTGAGAATCCTGGGCTTCCGTGCTTCACGATGCGGTTCGCGAGCGGGACGACGGCAGCAGAGGGCTTCGACGACGATCTCCCGTACGCGCGCAAGGTGGCTGCATATCTCGGCGTCAAGCTCGTCGAGGTCCCGGTGAGCGCGGACCTCTCCTCCGAGCTCGAGGACATGGTCTATCAACTCGACGAGCCTCAGGCTGACCTCGCCCCGCTGAACGTCCGCCGGGTCGCCGAAGCCGCACGCGACCGTGGGATCAAGGTGCTGCTCGCCGGGACCGGCGGAGATGACCTGTTCGCCGGATACCGTCGTCATCAAGCCGTGGCCATCGAGCGCGTGTGGGCCTGGTTTCCGCGCGCGCTCAGACGCGGGCTACGTGCGAGCGCTGATCGGCTACCAGCAGCGTCTCCCTGGGGACGTCGTGCGCGTCGCGCGTTCCGGCAGGCCGACCTGGACCAGGACGAGCGTATCGCGGGCTACTTCGCGTGGATCGGAGAGTCCGACGTTCGAGCACTTTTCACCCGGGACGTCGCCGGCCGACTATCGGCCCTCGGACCCTACGCGCCCCTGCTCGCCGCCTTGCGCGAGCTCCCTGGTGATGTCGATCCGGTCAACCGCGTCGCCTACCTCGACGCGCGTTACTTCCTGGCGGATCACAACCTGAACTACACGGACAAGATGTCGATGGCGGTCGGTGTGGAGGTTCGCGTGCCGCTACTCGCGCGTCGGATCGTGGAGCTTGCGGCCGCGGTGCCGGTTCGCGAGAAGCTGCGGCTTGGCACCGGCAAGTGGGTCCTCCGCGAAGCCCTACAACCGATCCTCCCCGCGGAAATCCTTCGTCGAAGTAAGACCGGGTTCGGGGTTCCCCTGCGTACCTGGCTGCATCGCGAGCTGGGTGAGCTCGTGGGCGATACGTTGTCGCCGGGCCAACTCGGTCGTAGCGGCGTCTTCGATCCGTCGGCGGTCCAGCGCCTGCTCGAGAACGATCGCGCAGGCCGAGTCGATGCCGCGTACCCTCTCCTTGCCATCGTGTGCATCGAGCTATGGTGTCGGCGGATGGGAGTGAGCGCCTGACGTATGGGCCCCTGGACTGCATGACCAACGTACGCGAAGCGATCTCCGGCAGTGTCGAGCTTGCCCGCACGTTTGGTCTTCGAGGACTGGCGCGGCGCGCGGTCCATGAAGCGCTCTTGCGATCCCGGGCATACGAATGGGCGGAACGTGAGTCGTTGCCGGACGCGTCTCCGCTTCGGCTCCTCTCGCTCGATCTCTCGGCCGCGTCGAAGGTCCTGGGCGCGTTTCCGATCGAAGCGCAGGGCACGGTGGAGCGTGCACGGCAGCTGCTGCGCGGGTACTATCCGTTTTTCGGTGACCGTTCGCTCGAGATCGGCTGGCCGCCGCGGTGGCACGAGCATCCGACGACTGGGGTGCCGTGGCCCCCGAACCTTCACTGGTCTGCGTACGCACGAACCCCGGTAGGGTATGGCGACATCAAATGGATCTGGGAACCTGCCCGGTTCCACTTCGCGTGGTTGTTCCCGCGCGCGTGGATGGCCAGCGGAGACCCCCGCTTCGCCCACGAGACCTGGCGTGGCCTTCGAGACTGGATGGAGAACAACCCTCCCGGACAGGGGGCCGGCTGGTACTGTGCACAGGAGCTATCCCTGCGCTGCATCGCGATCATGTTCGCCGCGAGCGTTTTCCACGCAGAGGGGCTGTGCTCCGCGGAGGAGATGAGGCGAATCTCGCGTTTGCTCCATCTCGCTGCACGTAGGATCGCGCGAACACTCCGGCACTCGCTCTCGCAGCGCAACAACCATGCGTTGACCGAAGCCGTGACGCTCTGGACGATCGCACAGGTCCTTCCTGCTGCGTCGGAGTCGCCGGAGTGGCGGGTACGTGCTGAACGCGCGCTGGAGGAATGCGTCACGGATCAGTTTGGACCTGATGGCGCATACATCCAGGAGAGCCTGAACTATCAGCGGCTCGCCGTTCATGTCCTGCTCTGGGCTCGTTTCGTCGCGCGCAGCTTCGCCTCGCCGCTGTCCGGTAACGTCGAAAGCGCGCTTCGCCGGTCCCACGGCTTCCTGATGGGGCTGCGTCCCGTGGACGGTGGCGCGTTGCCCAACTACGGGCATAACGACGGTGCGTTGCTCCTCGGTCTCTCGTCGTCGAACCACCGCGATTTCCGCCCCACGCTCCAGCACCTTGCTCGGGAGCTCGGTGAGCCGCCGCCATTCTTCCCCGGCCCCTGGGACGAGCAAGGCGCGTGGTTCGGCTTCGGGCCCACGACACGAGAGGTTGCCCCGCCGCCGCGAGACTCCCTGCGGATCACGTCGTCCGGATACGTCAGCTCACACCGTGGTCCATGGATGATCGCTTCCCGCGTTCCCGTTCACGCTCATCACCGTCCCGGTCACGCCGACTCGCTTCACCTGGACGTCTGGCACGGGCCGAGGAACGTCGCGCTCGATCCCGGTTCCTTCGCGTACTCGGAACCGGCGCCATGGGACAACGGGCTCTCTGAAACCCGCGTGCACAATACATGCTCGGTCGGAGATCGAAGTCAGATGCGACGGCGCGGGCGCTTCCTCTGGACTCACTGGAGCCGCGCGGAGCTCCTGGTCGACATCGATCAGCCTGGCGTGTCCGTCTGGATGGCGCGCGTTCGATGCGCCTGGGGACGGACGTTCATCCATACACGCCTGGTGCGTCACTGTGCCGACCGCCTCGATGTCTTCGATGACGTGCGAGGTGCCGAATCCGATGTCATCCGTCTCCATTGGAACCTCGAGGGCGTGAAGTGGCGGCAGAATGGGTTGCAGTGGGACGATGGAGCAATTGCGGTTGCACTCCACGCTCCGACGGTTACGGTGCGCGATATCCGCGCCGACGCCACGACGACCATCGGGTGGATGTCGCCGACGTACGGAATGAGAACGCCATGTACGTCGATCGAGCTCGAGGCTGTTGCGACGCGCGCTTGGTTCCATACGGTGATGAGCGCGAGTGGCGGTGCTACGTCCCGGCTGCCTGACGAGGTGGTATCGCGGTGGCGGGACTCCGATCTCGCCGGTGCGGCCCAGGCGTCGGGCTCTCTCTCGGTGGAATCCGACGGTGCCTCATGATCGATCTCTCCCGTATCCTGCGGTGTCTGTCTTGCCGGGGCGCCGTCATCATGACGCCAACAGCGGTGCGTTGCACCGCATGCAGTCGGGTCGACGCTGTCGAGAACGGAGTGCCGCGCTTCGTCCCACGCGACAACTACGCGGCTAGCTTCGGGCTGCAGTGGAACCGGTTCGCACGGACGCAGCTCGACAGCCACAACGGGACGACGATCTCGCGCGACCGCTTCCTGGCGCAGTCACGCTGGACCGAGCGTGATCTCTCGGGCGCTCTCGTGCTCGATGGAGGGTGCGGCTCGGGGCGGTTCGCCGAGATCGCTCTCTCGCTCGGCGCCGAGGTCGTCGCAATCGACTTCTCTAGTGCGGTCGATGCCTGCCGCAGCAACAACGGTTCGGAGGAGCTGCACGTGTTGCAGGCGGACCTGTATGACCTACCGTTTGCGCCGGGCTCCTTCGACTTCGTGTACTCGTTCGGCGTCATCCAGCATACGCCTGACGTCCGCGGCGCGCTCGAGGCGCTAGTTGCGCAAGTCCGACCCGGCGGGCGCATCGCCGTCGACGTCTACCGTTCGAGCTGGAGACAGTTTCTCCACCCGAAGTTCTGGTTGCGCCCGGTCACGAAGCGGGTGCCATCGGCCGCACTCTTCGGGTGGGTCGAACGGCTCGCGCCGCCCCTGCTCGAAGTGAGCCGCACCGTCGGCCGTGTTCCGCTCGTTGGTGCGGCGCTTCGCCGCGCCCTCCCGGTTGCGAACTACGAAGGCGTGTTTCCTCTCGACGAGGATCAACTGCGCGACTTCGCCGTGCTCGATACGTTCGACTGGTTGTCGCCGCGCTACGACCAGCCGCAGAGCGCGGCGACGCTGGAGCGCTGGATGCGTGAGCTAGGGCTCGTGGAGATCGAGATCGATCACCCGGCGCACATGACAGGGCGAGGTCGTCGGCCGCTTCTCGATCACTGACTGCGAAGGCTGGTCACCCATCCGTCGGCCACGGACCGCGCATAGGAGAGGAGCTCCCTCGGCCCCTCGACGAGGAGCAGCTTGCGGCCGATCTGCACGGGCCGGGACGGGCGTTCGCCCGCGAGCATCGAGTTCCGGGCGGGTAGCCACCACCGTTCGCGAGTGACGTTCCGCCCGCAAACGATCTCGACCGCCTCCACACACGCATCGAAGACCCTTCCGAATCTCCACTCGTGGGCCTTTCGAACGAGTCTCTGCCGCGCGAGCGTATCGAGATGCCGCAGCATCCTTCCCGCATCGACGAAGCTGATCAGGGGAACGATGAGATCGTGCCGCGCCAGGTTCGCGAGGTGAAAGAGAATCTCGTCGTCCTCCTGGAGCCGTGACGCACCGGGAACCCGGGATGCCGGGGTCACCCTTCTCCAGACCTCCCGCATCGGGATGTCGACGCGGCCTTCTTGCGTCGGACTACGATGAAGGTCCACCGCGGCACCGGGCCGCTTGAGCGTCATGGCATGGTGACGATGCGATCGCTGGATCTTCGGTCCCGCGTGCCGGTACCCGATGCCCTCGAGGACTGCAACCGCGCGCGGATGATCGGCGACGGGAACCATCAGATCGACGTCGCTCATCGGTCGTTCCGCCGGGTCCTTGTACAGCTCGCCAGCGTAGCTGATGCCTTTGAGAAGGATCACCTGGATGCCGGCACTCCCGAGCGTCGCCACCGCTTCGCACGCCAGCTCGCGTTGCTGCTCTGCGCGAATCGACGACAGCGCATAGTCGGCGCGGAACAGAGACCGGCCATGGGTGTATGCGAGAGGGGCGAGCCCGTGTTTCCGCACCAGCACTGGATCCGCGTTCGGAGCGGGGCGGTCGTCCACGATCGCGCGCACGAGCTCGCCCAGCGCGACGAGTCGGCTCATGGAACCTGCACGGGCGCGCCTCCGCGCTCCAGGGACGACTGCGCGGCCGCGAGAAGCCGTACCACCCGCACTCCGCTGGCGAGGTCGGTCCGTGGCTGCGCGTTCGCGGCGATACAGTCGAGGAAGTGTCGGATCTGAGCGGCCAGGGGTTCTTCCATGGCCACCTGCGGGATGTAGATGTCGCCGTTTCGCAGCGTCAGGTACTCCGCGAAGCTCGAAAACTCCGGTGGACGGTCGTATCCGCGATCGTACAGACAGACTTTCTCGGCAACGCAATCGTCGAACTCGACCATCTTCTTCGAGCCAACGATGGTCAGCCTGCGCTCCTTGCGCGGGTTCAGCCAGGAAAGGTGGATCTGGGCCATCACCGCTCGCGGCCCGCCCGGCGGGGTCAGCTCCAAGTTTACGAATACGACATCGGCGATCCCGGGTTGCAGGTAGCTCGCCCCGCGTGCAGTCACCGTGACGGGCGTCCCAGGGATCAGATGGTCGATCATTGAGAGGTCGTGTGGTCCGAAGCTCCACAGGGCGTTCTCGTCGCGGCGCAATCGTCCCAGGTTTGCGCGCACCGACGAGAGGTAGAAGATGTCACCGAGCTCGCGCGATGAGACCAGTTTCCGCAGATAGTCGACGGCGGGGTGATACAGCATGAGATGCCCCACCAGCACAGTCGTTCCGGCGCGCTGGGCGGCCTCCACGACGCGTTCCGCGTCCGCGACCGAGAGCGCCAGCGGTTTCTCGATGAGCACGTGGCGGCCACGTCGTAGCGCCTTCACTGCGAGGTCGGCGTGGGTTACCGCCGGAGTCACAATCACGATCGCGTCGACATCCCGCGCGCCAAGGACCTCGTCGAACGATTGCGTCGCACGGGCCGTCGGCGCAACAGCGCTGGCCGACCTCAATGCCGCGGCATCGAGGTCGCACACCCACGTCAGCTCGGCGCGTGGCTCGGCTGCGAGCGTGCGCAGGTGCGAGAGTCCCCACGTGCCTACCCCGATGACGGCAACGCGGGTTCGGCCCATCGTCCTACGGCTCAGAACGCCGCGCGGATGCCTGCCGTGATCTCGACGCGCGAGTAGCTCGGATCGTCGCCGCCAACGGACATGTACTCTGTCTGGTCGGATTCCGCTCGGAAGTCGGCGACCGCCGCGAGCCAATCACGGAACACGTAGTTTGCCTTCGCGGTGGCTGCGACGATCACGTCATTGCGTTCGGACTCGGCGCCGATCCCCGACGCCACGCCGCGATAGGCTCGCAGGTGAAGCTCTGCGCCCGCGCTTCCGACCACGCGGCCCAGCTGCTGGTCGATGCGCACGGCCAAACCGTGATCACGGTAGAAGTCACCGTTCACCGAGTCCCGATGATCCCAGTCGTAATCAAAGACGACACGGCCGACCGGAGAGTATCGGTAGCCGAGCTCGGCTCCGAGGACGGGAGTGTTGTAGCTCGCGCCGCCGTCGTAGCTGGCGTACGCCCACCCGAGGTGGGCCTTCACGGTGAAGAGCTCGGTTAGCGCAGTGGCGATACCGGCCCCGCCCCGAATCGGCGAAGCGCTTCGCTTCGCCGGCTCGATCTCGCCACCCTCGCTGGCAAAGCCTCCGATGAACGAGTAGCTCGCATCGGCGAACAGCTTGGTGTACGGGAACAACGCCCACTCGTACTGCGCGTGAAGCGCGTTGATCATTCGGTTCGCGAACCGTTGATCCGCATCCTCGAAGTAATCGATCTGGTTCTGCCACCGCACGCCGGCCTTCATCGTCCGACCGCCGGGTTGGTACGTGAGGCCGAGCGACAGGCTGTTCGCTATGCGATCCGTGCCTTCGGCGGAGTAGAAGTTCACCGGCCGCGTATCGCGGATGAAGTGCTCGTCCGCTGAGAACGACACCCGGCCCTGGGGGGCCACGACCAGGTTGGCGCCGAGATCCGCTGCGAGGTCCCGTTGCGACCGTACGTTCTGGTCGTTGGACAAGAACTCCGTGTAGCTCAGCTTGCCCCCCGCGCGGAACCTGAGGCGCTGGGCCGCCGGTTCGGCAGGGACCTCATCCTCTTCCAGGAAGGTCTCGTCGACCTTGTCCGCCTCGATGTCCTTCGATGCCACCGCGAATTCACCGACGAGTCGAAGGAGGCCGGCCGCGTGCGTGTTCTCGTCCGCGTAGAAGACGTTGTTGGTGAACCCGAGCTCCGTACCCACGCTCGGGTGTAGCACCGTACCCTCCCCGACGGGATACCCAGCTCCTTCGACGATCCGTCCCGCTTCTTGAGCGAACGCAGGGGAGGCCGCGCCGAGCGCGGCACAACCCATGAACAAGGCGATTATCGGACGCTTCATGTGTGGTGGGTTCAAGCTCAGCGATAGGGGGTCGCATACACGACGGGCTCGAAGTCCACCACGGTGCCGGAGAATGGATCCTCAGGGTCGTCGGTCGGGTCGTCCGGCATCGTTGGACCGTCGACATCGACCTGCGTGGGGCCGACGAAGACGATCTCCTCGCCGATGCATCCCTCGGCTTCGTCGCGCTCACCGGTTGCGCGCTCGTGGGCGAGCATGACCTGGCTGTACTGATGCACTTGAGCATCCCGGTCGCCGCTTGCGAGCGCCTCGGTGAGGTCGTTCTCGGCGACCTCGGCGATGTTCAGGAGCTGCTTTACGGCGAGCAGCTTCTCGTTCACGCAGTTGAGCTTGATCACGTCCTTCGACTTGCGCGCGGCGGCCTGGAGCTGAAGCACCCGGACGTGAAAGCCCTCCATCTCGCTGATCCGCTTCTTCGCCTGGTCCACCATCTCGCGAGGAGAGAGGTTCGCCTTGGTCTCCCCCGGGGCGGTGACATCGGCCGGCGTGCGATTCGGTTCCGGCGGCGCAGGCGTAGGCTGAGCGCTGAGCGAGCCGACACCAACGAGCGCGCCCAGAGCGAGCGCCAGAAGTAGGGTGCGATGTCTCATGGTTCCAGGTACCTCGGTCGGTTCGGCCGATCGACTGTAGGGGGCGAGCGGGGACGGCGTCAACTCGCTGAAAGGAGGACGTTCCGGTTCGTTGTCGGGGGGCCTGGGAACGTTCAACGACGCCCAACCACCGGTAATCTCGCGCAATTCCGTGCTACCTGGTCGTAGTGAACGAGACGTTGCGCACGGTCACGAACGGATTGTCCCCATGAAAGTACTCTGCGTAGTCGGCGCGCGCCCGAATTTCATGAAAGTCGCGCCGGTTCATGCGGCCCTTGCGTCCGCCGGGGTGGACTCCGTCCTTGTCCATACCGGCCAGCACTACGACGAGGTCATGTCCGACGTGTTCTTTCGAGAGCTCGGTATGCCTCCGCCGCGAGTGAATCTGGGGGTCGGGTCTGCCTCCCATGCCGTCCAGACCGCAAGGATCATGGAGGCGTTCGAGCCGATCATTCTTCGCGAGAATCCTCGAGGCATCCTCGTCGCCGGCGATGTCAACTCTACGATCGCTTGTGCGCTCGTGGCGGTGAAGTTGGGTGTCTCGGTAGCGCACCTCGAGGCTGGCTTGCGCTCCTTCGATCGGACGATGCCGGAGGAAATCAATCGCGTGCTCACGGACGCGATCAGCGACGTCCTGCTCACGCCATCCGCCGACGCGGACGAAAATCTGCAGCGCGAGGGCGTGTCGCTGGACCGGATCTCCCGCGTCGGCAACGCCATGATCGATAGCCTGCGACACCATCTCCTGCGCGCGCGGGGCGCTGGAGTCTGCGCGCGGCTGGGTCTCACGGCTGGAAGGTACGGCCTCGTGACCCTGCACCGACCGTCGAACGTCGATGAGCCGGCGCACCTCGAGCGTCTGGTGGGAGCGCTCGTCGACGTTTCGAAGCGCATCCACGTCGTCTTCCCGGTTCATCCACGAACGCGTGCTCGCCTCGCTGCGATGGACGTCGCCAGCGTCCCGTCGCTGCGCGTCATCGACCCGCTCGGGTACCTAGACTTCCTCGCGTTGGAGGCCGATGCGCGATTCGTTCTGACTGACAGTGGCGGCGTTCAGGAGGAAACGACTGCCCTTGGCGTGCCCTGCTTGACGTTGAGAGCGAACACAGAGCGCCCGATCACCGTCACAGAGGGGACCAACACCGTCATCGGCAACGATCCGGCGGCGATCCTGTTCCACGTCGACGGAATTCTCTCCAGCGGGGGCAAGCGCGGGCGGATTCCGGAGCTCTGGGATGGTGCGACCGGACCGCGCGTCGCTTCGACGCTGCGGCAGCGCTGGGGGTGACTCAGTGTGGCGCGAGATCGCGGAGTGAACGACGCGCGAAATAGGCGGCGGGAATGGTTCGGCAAGCGAGCGTCGTCAACGCGAGCGCCCAAGGGACGCCGTCGACGCCGAGCCAGGCAACGAAGCCGTGCAGGACGGGAATACCGACGATCACCGCTGCGATCCAGAGCGTTCCTTCCACCCGGACTCCGCCGACGCCCACGACGAACTTGGTCAACACGTTCTCGAATCCGTACACCAGCGTGGCGGCCGCCAAGCCGAGCAGCATCGACCAGGACGGGGATACGGCACCATCGACCCACCACTCGACGAGTGGACCGCCAGCCGCCACGAACGCGACGCTGAATGCCCCACCGGCGAGAAGCACGAATGCAAGCGCCCTCCGCAGGGTTCGGCGCAACCATCCGTGGTCGCCTCGTGCGAGCGCTTCCGTGTACGCGGGCCAAAGCGGATTGACGACGAGTGCAAGCAGAAGGGTTCCCACCGCAGCCACCCGCTGAGGAACTCCGTACTCCGGCACGTGCGATGAGCTCAGCAGCTGGGCAATGACGAGCGTGCTCGCGAGATGCAGCGTCACATAGGAGAGCGCGGCGACCAGAAACCAAACGCCGGTCCCCATGAGCTCCCTCATCACCTGCCGATCGATCTGGTCGTACCGAGGACGCAGCCACGGCCGCCGGCGGGTGAACAGGATGGCGCCGTTCACGATGTTCGCGAGGACTGGGCCGCCGGCGAAGAGCAGCATCAGTCCCGGGAGCCCAACTTCCGCGCGAATGCCGGCGTAGAGCGCGCTCAAGCTGAGCAAGCTCCCGATGACCTGCCAGACGTTGTTGACGACGCCCTCCTGATAGCCGTCGTTGATCCTCAACACTAGCGACAGGAGAACGTTGGCGAGATAGGTCGCACCGAACGCGATCGCCGCCGGTGCGGCTTCAGCGATGGCTTCGTCGCTGCTCACGTTGAACACGCGAGGCCAGGGAACGACGAAGTAGCTGATCGCCAACAGCATGCCACCGATCGTCGTCGTTGCGACCAGCAGTGCCGTGGCCGTCGAGACGTTGCGGATCGCCGCCTCGCGGTCTCCACGGCCGCTGGCGGTGGAGATTGCCTGTTGGAGGCCGTAGCTCACGCCGAGGTCGGCGACAGTGGCGAAGGCCAGCAGCGAGCTGATCATGAGCCACATGCCGTATCGGTCCTGACCGAGGTACCCGACGGTCAGCGGGACCGTGATCAGGGCACTGGCGACCGTCGTCACGCGTGCGACGAGGCTCGTGATGGCCGTCAGCACGGCGCGGCGATACCGCTCGAGGGACCTGCCTTCCTCCGTGGCGTCATCGAACGGGCGCAGGCGTATCACCCGGATGATCGTTCGAATTCGGCCCACCGGTAGGCGAGTACTACCACGGGCGCCGTGGTGGATGTCCGCGCACTTCTTGCCGCTCAACCACGAGCAGCGAACAGCGAACGATGCGGTCCCTCCTCCAGAAACCGACGTCCTCTCGTCGCGTCACACGGTATCCTGCGATCATGAACCGGTGGGTTCCGCGCCTGGGCTCCGTGGCGGTAGCCGCGGTCCTGTTGTGCGCCGAGGACCCATCGTTCGCCGATTGGCCCATGGGCCGTCAGAACGCGCAACGGACCGGTGCAGCGCCGGGCGAATCCGACATCCGTCAGCCAGAGGAGATCTGGCGCTACTACCTTGGCGGCAGCCTTAGCGCCGACGGCCTAGCAATCATCGACGTCAACGGCGATGGCGTCGACGACTACGTGATGGTCGCAGGGGGGGCGCTCGTCGCGAAGACGGTCGATGATACGGTGCTCTGGAGAGTCGGTGCGCGCGGTCTGATCGGAATCGTCGGTGTGACGGACCTCGACGGTGACGCGATCCTCGACGTGATCGCTGCGGCCTCGGCAGGGGTGACGGTCGTTGACTCGCGCACTGGCTCGGTAACATGGGAGCTGCCCGCTGGTTTGATGAAGCAGTACGGTGGGGTGCGCGTTGGAGACCTCGATCACGACGGTCTCGATGATCTTGCGATCGTCGAATCCGGGCCATGTGCTGCGGCCCCCGGCGACTGGCCCGGTGCCGTCTACGCGTTCCGCGACGGCGCCAGACAGCTGTGGTCGATGCCGACGATCGTCTGTTCGAAAGGCTCGGGGCTGACGCTCTTCGATGCGGACGGAGACGGCACGCTGGAGGTCCTCGAGCCAACCTATTCCGCTCTCCAGCTCCTCGACGGCCCCACCGGGTCCGTGCGCTCCACGACCCCGCCGCTCGGCGCGTCGATGGCGCATCTCGAGTGCATGCCCGTCGAGGTCGACGGCACGCCCGGCGAGGAGGTCGCGTGCCTCCACTCGAACCCGTTCTTCTATTCCGAGCGCTCGGTGCTGCTAGTCGATCACGATAGCAGCGGACTTCGCGTCGTCTGGCGGCGACACCTGTCCTCCAACACCACGGGGGAGCTGCGCGCGCTCGACCTGGCCGTCGATCTCGGTGCCGGCATGTCGATCGTTGTATCGGCGCGAGATGCACCAGATCAGCCGTGGACGACGTTCGTCCTCGATGGCCGCACAGGCGAGGAGCGCGCAGTGCTCCCCGAAGAGCTGGTCGCGGGGACATCCCCACGGCCTGCTGGGGGACGTTACTTGCTGACGTCGAGCAACACCGCGCTCACCGGATGGCGAGCGACGAACGACGGCGTGGAGCGGGCTTGGACACGCGTGGGCGACGAACAGCCGGTACGCGTCTTCGTTCGGACGGCCGGTCAACGCGCGGCCCTCGCCACGCGGGCGGCGACCTTGCCGGGTGCGGGACGGCTTCTGGTCTCACCTCGGTCGGCGCCAGGCACGATTCGCGCCGTCGATCTGTTCGACGGCGGAAGCACCGTCGTCGCCGAAGTGCAGCTACCGCCGGGAATTCGAGCGGACAGCTCGTTCCTCACGGGTGGGGACGATGTCGCCTTCGCGATGTCGCGCAGCGATGGATTTCTCGCACCGTATGACGAGCTGCTGGTCCTGCAGGTGGGGATCGATCTCATGCGCCTGCCACGCACGGGAGGTCACGTCGCCACCGGTACCTTCCGCGCGCTCGGAGGACCGCCCCGAACGGCCGATCTCGATCACGACCGGCGCGACGAGGTGATCGTCGTGGACAGCCGCAGCGCATTGGTTCGTCTGGACCCAGAGGACGCGGCACTTCACGCTCCACCCCGCCCTACCTGGACCGTTCTCGAGACGCTCTTTCCGGCCGTGACCGCTGACGCCGATGGTGAGCCAGCGATCGCGTGTGTACAGCGCGACCTGTCGAGCCCAGGGAACCCCATCTACGCACTCACCGTGCGGAGCGCCAACGCTGACCTCTTCTGGTCGAGCCCGCTCGGCGGCCCGCCCCTTTCCGACGTGATCCCAGGTGATCTCGATGGGGACGACGTTCCGGATCTCGTCGCGCAATGGGGGCTCGCGACGGATCTGGTGCTTCACACAGCGGTGCATGCCGGGACGGACGGGACGCAACTCTGGGAGCAGGCGTTCGATCCAGGCTCGGGACGCGCCCCTGCCGGTGCGTCGGTCAGCCGATGGCCTGGTGAATCCAACGAGGTCGTGATTCATGTCGGGGGACGGCGCGTCTGGGTGCTGGCCGGCGGCACGGGCTCGGTGGTGGTTCCGAGCCCCGACATCGATCTGTACTATTCGCTGCCTTCGGTCGTTCAGCTCGATGCCGACGTCGGACCGGAGATCGTGCTCACCGGGGGTGGAAACGGAATCACCGTTCTAGACGATGACCTGTCCACGACGTTCGCTTCGAGTGACACGATGCGCCCGTTCCCTTACGGTTCTATCGCTCGTTGTCCGGACGATGCCGTCGTGCTCGCTTCGGAGTCGCTGTTGGCTCCGTCGCGGCTCCTGCTGACGACGATCGCGTCGGGCTCCTCCGGGTTGCCCGTAGGCACGGAGCGCACTCTTTGGCTGTCGGGCGGCGTCGCGCATGCCGACGAAACCGAAGCCGCCACCGCGGGGTTCCTCGGCCAGCTGACGTCGTCGACCGTGCACGAGAACCTGACCGGCGCCTCCAGGCCGTCGGTGCTCGTGGGTTCGGGCGACGGGTGGCTGTATGCGCTCGACCCCTGCGCGGCGACGCTGGATTTCACGCATTACATCGGCGCGGCGGTCGGCGAGGCGGTGTACGGCGATGGCGACGGGGACGGCAAGGACGAGATCTTGGTGACCGCGGGCGACGGATACCTCCGAGCGCTCCAGCAGCACACGATCGAGTCGCCCGCGTGGGTCATCGACGTCGACCCATCGAGCGTTGGCACCGAGGACATCGACGAGATCTCCCCGCGGCGCACGCTCGGCGCGCGCTGGGCGTCTGTCGCTGGCGCCGAACGCTATCAGGTTGCCGTCATCACGCGAGATGGCGAGCATCTGCTGACGCCGCCGTGGCAGGACGTGCTTACGACAGAGGTCTCGTTTCCCGATCTCTCCACGGTGGAGGATCGGACCTTCTTCGTGCTGGTGCGTTCCGTTGGTTCGGGTGACCGGTCGGTCGATCGTCGGAGCGACGGGGTCACGGTGATCGTCACGGTCGAGCCACCCGAGGAGGGCCCCCCTGACGGATGTTGCGCAGCCGCGCCGTCGCGACGGTCGAAGGCGACGACCGCGGTATCGCTAGCCTTGATCGTGGGGTATCTGACGGCGCGCCGTCGCCGGCGGGCTTCCGCTCGGTAGCCGTTCCAGGATCGTCTGGAATCACGGTACATGGCATGAACGCTGTGCTGCCGATGCGCGACCAACCCCCGGAGCGACCCCGATGACGGCAGCTCATGTGAGCGGACGACCCCGAAGCCTCCGGATCGCTATGTTCGGCGCGGGGCTTCTTGCGTGCACGGTCGTGAGCGACGGCTCGGTCTGCCATGCGATCGGCGCGGCCCTGACCGCGCTCGCGCTCGTGCTCTACGCTCTGGACGATCCTCGCGCGTTCCGCCTGGTGCTGATGTGGTGCTTCGGGTTCTTGTTGATCATCACGCCCGAGGGGTTGAGCGACGCGACCATCATCTCCCACATCTATGGACCGGCGGCGTACGACATCGCCTCGCGCTGCATCGTCGCGTCGCATCTCGCCGTCCTGCTCGGTCACGATCTGACGTTTCGTGAGCAGGATGTTGCGCCCGCGTCCGGTCCCTGGCTCATGTCGGTCAGGGTCGCGACGCCGCTGCTCCTGTTGGGCTGGTTGATGACGGTTCTCTACGTGATGCCGTCGATTCTCGTTGCCTACAGCGGCGGGCGTGCGGCGTTGGAGGTGCGCACCACCAGTGCGCTCACCGCGATCGCGGAGGGGCTGGCGCTGACCACGCGCATCGTCGTGCCGATCGTCGCGGTCTGGATCGCGAAGCGGGCCCGCGGCCTCACGCGCACCCTCATGCTCGTCATGGCCGCGTCGGTCTTGCTGCTGGCGATCGTGGCCGGCGTGCGCTTCGTCCTCCTCTTCTCCGTCGTCGGAGCAGCGATCGCCTGGATGGTGCCGAGACCGCCGAGTCGGCGCACCTTCGCTGCGCTGCTCGGCGTCGCGCTCGCCCTGGCCGTCACGTCGAGAGTGCTGAGCGAGTCCCGCACGTTCGGTATCCAGAACGCGAGCGTGAGCGACATCATCCAGGAGACCTCGCCGGCTGACTTCGTCGTCATGTCGGAGAAGTCGGTTCGCTCGATGGCCCAGGCGGTCGTCTTCACGAACCGACACGGGTTCACCGACGGCCGGTCGAGCGCCGCGGTGCTCGTATTCTGGATCCCGCGCGCGCTATGGCCGGATAAGCCGACGCTCATCGGCTACTGGTTGCCGCGCGAGTTCGGCCGCGTCGACGCCGGGTTCTCGGCAGCGCCCGCCTTCACGGGCTCGACCTTCGTCGATTTCGGCCTCTGGGGTAGCGTCCTCGCGTGGTTCTTCGGCGGTCTGCTGTTCGGTCTGCTGGAACGCTTCGTGGCGCGGATCTGTGCGAACGAAAATGACGCGCGCGTCCTGTTGGTCGCCCCGCTGTACGGGGGGACGTTCTTCGCAGTCCGGTCACCAGACACCTCCGTGCTCATTCTCGTGGGCGTCATCGTGAGCACGCTGATCGTGCTGGTGTTCGCCGGCTATCGCCGCATCGCCTCCCGCGGGTCGAGTGGCGGAGCTGGACTGCCATGATAGCGTCCATTGTGACTTCGAGGCAGCCATGACGATTCAGTTCGACTGGATCACCGACGTCCCGACGCCCTACCGCAACCATCTCTTCGAGAAGATGGTCGAGATCTTTCCTCGTCACGACATCGAGTTCCGCGTTCGCTTCATGGCTTGGACGGTGACTCGCCGACCGTGGAACTTCGCGAACGACGAGCTCAACTATCCGTGGACGCTGCATCGCAATGTCCTTTCCCGGCTGGCACGGCGCGAGATCCACATCAACCCCGGGTTGCTCGGCGCGCTGCGGACGGAGCCGGCCGATGTCGTGATGATCGGTGGGTGGGCGTCGCCGACCCATGTCGCCGCACCCTTCGTGACACCGAAAAGCGTCGTCAAGATTCTAGGCTGCGAGAGTCACCTCGACTCGATGCAGCGACGAGATCGGTTCTCGACCGCCGTGAAACGCGGCGTCGTCCGGAGCTACGACGCGTTCCTCGTTCCCGGGACGCGCTCGCGTGAGCTGATCTGCGCGCTCGATGCCGACGCGGCGGAGAAGCCATGGGTCATGCTGCCCAACGTGATCGACGCGAAGCTGTTCCGGGATCGCGTGACGTCGCTTCGTCGTGACCGCGACGCGCTCCGCAAGAAGCACGCCGTCCCCGACGGACACCAGCTGTGGTTCTGCCCCGCCCGGCTCGTGCCCGAGAAGGGACTGCTGGAGTTCTTGCCCCGGCTCGAGGGGATCGAGCGCGTGCAGCTCTTGATCGCTGGCGACGGCCCGCTTCGCCAGGACGTCGATGCACTACTTGCGCGTGCTCGGCTACCGGTGCGGCTTCTGGGACACCGACCAGAGGCCGATGTGCTCGAGTTGTACGCCGCCGCGGACGTGTTCGTGCTGCCGTCGATGGCCGATGCGTCGCCCCTGTCGGCGGTGGAAGCGGCCGCGGCAGGCCTTCCGCTGCTACTTTCTCGCCGCGCGGGGAACAGCGACGAGCTCGTCGTCGAAGGACACAACGGATGGATCTACGAGGTCGATGGCGGTGAGGCGACTCTCGACCAGCTGCGAAGAGTCGCTGCCATGGCGCCCGCCGAGCTCGCCATAATGGGTGAGCGTTCGCGCGAGATCTACATGACCAGATTCAACAGTGACGTTTGCGTCGAGCGTCTGGCGACGTTCATCGAGGGGCTCGTCGAGCGCAAGGCTTGAGACTGCCTACAGGTACCGGTCTGCCCACACCTCGAAGACGATAAGCGCGAACAAGCGGTTGCTTGCGTTGACCGTACCGGTGCGATGCGCGGAGAGAAGCCTGCTGACCTCCGCCGGATCGAACAGGCCGCGGCGCGATATCCGCTCGGGTGAGAGAACCTCGGCCGCGAATGATGCCGCGCCGCCGCGGAACCAATCATCGAGAGGGACGTTGAATCCCCACTTCCGGCCGCCGAGCAGGTGAGCTGGCAGAAGATCGCGGAGCGCCTCGCGAAGGATCGGCTTCGATGGGGCACCGGGTCGGGTGCCGATCTTCCGAGCGAACGGCACCGATGCCAGCCTTGCCACGAGGGCGTCGTCGAGCAGAGGAGCGCGGGCTTCGATCGAAGCCGCCATGGTCGCGCGGTCGACCTTCGCCAGCATCTCGTCGGGCAGCCACACCCTCATGTCCAAGGCATTGGACTGCGCTTCCGCTGACAGCGTCCTGTAAGGTTCGAGCCGCGACTCCAGCAGCTGCGCGGTGGTCGAGCCGTCTGCGGGCGCGAACGTGAGCGCGCCGAGGGCGCGCACTTCGGCCTCGCTGAACGCGCTGGCCCAGCCCAGGCGTCGCGCGCCAGGAGAGCGCCGGCCGTTCTGTACGAAGCGCTCGATGCGGCCGCTGACACGACGCGCCGACCGGATCCGGTGCGCGGCGCGCGCTGCCGGGAGGAGCACGCGATCGGCGAAGCGAGGAATTCGCCGCCAGCTCGCCGCCCATCGCTCAAACCGATAGTGCGCGTAACCGCCGAAGACCTCGTCACCGCCATCACCCGTGAGCACGACCTTGACTTGCTTGCGCGCCTCGCGCGCGAGGAGCAGGAGCGGGATGCTCGAAGAGATCGCGAGCGGCTCATCGGCATACGCAACCAGTTCGTGAATCAACGACACGACGTCGGGCCGGGCGAGGAGCTCGTGATGCTCGGTCTTGAAGTGCCGGGCGGTGAGTGCTGCACCAGGAAGCTCGTTGTGCGAGGCCGGTCCTTCGAACCCGATGGAGAAGGTCTTCACCGGCCGGTCCAGGACTCGGCTCATGATGCCAACCACAGCGCCGGAGTCGAGCCCGCCCGAGAGGAACGCCCCGAACGGCACCTCGAGATCGAGGCGCTTCTCCACGGCGGCAAACAGGAGCGCCCGCACATCGGAGGTGAGCCGGCTCGGGTCCGCATCGCCCTCGCTGACAATCTCCTCGTGACGCCAGTACCGCTCGACGCGGGTGCCGGATCCGTCGCAGGTCAGCGTGGATCCGCCGGGCAGCTTGCGGACCGCGCGAAAGATGCTGAACGGTTCGGGGACGACCAGCAGCCCGAGGTAGTGGCGAAGAGCCTCGTGATCGAGCGCGCGCGACACGTCGCCATGGGCGAGGACCGCCTTGAGTTCGCTGCCAAAGACGAGTCGACGCCCATCGTCTGCGTAGAAGAGCGGCTTCTTGCCCAGGCGATCGCGCGCGAGCACCAGCCGCGGCCGGTCTCGTCCCTTGCGCTGATCGACGATGGCGAGCGCGAACATGCCGTCCAGTCGCGCGATCCCGGCGACACCTTCTTCTTCGTAGAGATGAAGAATCGCTTCGGTGTCACTGGACGTACGAAACCGATGACCACGGCGTTCGAGCTCCTCGCGGAGCACGCGATGATTGTAGATCTCCCCGTTGAACACGATCCGGCAGTCGCCGGCTTCGTTCTCGATGGGCTGATGACCCCCGCTCAGGTCGACGATGCTGAGCCGGCGCATCGCAATGCCGACAGCGCCGTCCGACCAGGCGCCGGCGTCATCAGGTCCTCGATGGACGAGCGTCGTGTTCATCCGCTCGAGTGTCGCCGGGTCGACCGTGCGGCCTCCGCGGTACTCGATCACGCCGACGATGCCGCACATCTGGACGCACTATACGCGGTTCGCGTGCGAGACTGCGTGGGCATGAGTGCACTGTCCGCGCGGCTCCGCCCCGCCTACCTCCGGGCACGCGCGGCCGTGCGCGGGTTCGTCGTGCGACATCCCACGATCGATCTGACAGTCGGGCGCAGCCTCGTGCAGATCGATCTGCTCTTGCGCCGACTCGGGCTGGTATCGGTCGCTGATGCCGACCAGCGCGAGTTCACCTTCGAGGGCTGCCGGTTTCGGTTCGATTCGGCGAACCGCGACGTTGCGATGACCGTCCTCGCCACGGGTGAGTACGAGGGCGCGACGCTTGCGGCGATCCGTGCCCTGGTCGGACGGGATGGCACGTTCGTCGATCTCGGCGCCAACCTCGGCTTCTTCACCGTTCTCGTCGGACGAGACCTCTCTCCCACCGGGCGAGTGCATGCATTCGAGCCCACCCCTGCCACGGCCGCGCTCCTACGAGAGAACGTCGCCGCCAACGGAGTATCGGACCGCGTCACGGTCGTCGAGCAAGCGGTGTCGGATCAGCCGGGCAGGGCACGTTTCTCGCTGTACGACGCCGCGCAGGCCAATCAGCTCGCGGTGGCCGGAACGGACGGATCGTCGGGTTCGATCGAGGTGGCGGTCACGACACTAGACGAGTACTTCGAAGCGCTCGGCTGGCCACGGGTGGATGTCGTCAAGATGGATGTCGAGGGTGTCGAGACGAAGGTGCTGGATGGGATGCGAGAGCTGATCCGCCGTCAGCCGGAGCTGCGCATCATTTTCGAGTACCACCTCGGGCAGCTCGATCGCGCACATGTCAGCGGCGCGAGCCTCATCGAGAAGGTGCGCGAGCTAGGCTTCAATCGGTTCGAGATGCTGTTCCGCGGGCGCGAACCCATCGAGCTGCCCGCCGAGCACGAGCGTCTCGACCGTCAGGCATGGCGCGCGAACCTCAACCTGCTCGCCTGGCGCGCTGATTGAGCTCAGCGCGCACGCGCAGGAATCCCGGTAGCAGTGCTCCGGCTTGCGACCGGTTCGATCACGACCGCTCCTGCTCCGACGACGGCCCAGGCACCGACGCGCGCGCCCGGCCGAGCCGCCGCCGCGACGCCCAGCAAGGCGCCCACCTCGACGGTCACGTTGCCGCACAGGTGCACGCCGGGCCCGAGGTGGACGAAATCACCCAAGCGACAGTCGTGATCGATCGTCGCCGACGTGTTCACGATCACATGAGCGCCGAGCACCGCCTGCGGCTGGATGATCGCGCCGGCGAAGACCACGGTGCCGGCTCCTAGCGTTGCGCTCGGATGAACATAGGCCCGCGGGTGGATCGCGGTCAGCCAGGGCAACGCGCGTGTTCCTGCGATGCGGGCACGCGCGACGTTGTCACCGATCGCGATCACAGTGTCGAGGTCGGATGGCGCGTCCGCCATCGCTCCCCGCACCGTGACTCCGAGGCAGGTCGTCCCGTGGAGCTGTGGATCATCATCCCATACACCAGTCACGTAGTGGCCGAGATCGAGGAGGGTCGCGACGACCACCCGTGCGTGACCGCCCGCGCCCAGCACCTGGACGGCGCTGGTCATCGGCTGTGCCCGCCGCCGGAGATGCGCCGCATATAGCCGCAGGGTACCATTGTCGCGTGGCCTCCAGTGATCGCGCACGTCGACTGCTCGACATCGTTGGGGCCACAGCACTGCTGGCTGCGACCTCGCCGGTGATGCTCGTTAGCGCGGTGGCCGTCGCTGCGTCCATGGGACGCCCCATCTTCTTCCGTCAGCGACGTCCTGGACTGGACGGCAAGCCGTTCGAGATCATCAAGTTCCGCACGATGCGCAACGTCGCCGGACCAGACGGGAGACCGCTCTCCGACGAGGAGCGACTCACCAAGGTCGGTCGGTTCCTGCGCGCGACCAGCCTCGACGAGCTCCCCGAGCTCTGGAACGTGCTGCGCGGGGAGATGGCGCTCGTCGGCCCGAGACCCTTGCTGATGCAATACCTCGGGCGATACGACGCGACGCAGGCACGGCGTCACGAGGTCCGTCCCGGGCTCACCGGCTGGGCGCAAGTGAACGGCCGGAACGCGCTCTCCTGGGAGGAGAAGTTCGAGCTCGACGTCTGGTACGTCGATCACCGTTCGCTGTTGCTCGATCTGGAGATTCTCGCCCGCACGATTCTCGTCGTGCTCGCGCGATCCGGCGTATCGCACGGAGCGGAGGCGACCATGCCGGAGTTCATGGGGTCGCGCGCGTCACGAGCGTGCGATACGTCTCGATCGTCGCGCGGTGGACCCTCTCACGGCTGAAGTGCGCGCGTACGCGTGCCGCGCCTTCGGCTCCGTGTCGCACGCGCAAGCCTGGGTCCCGCACGTACTGATCGATCGCGACGGCGAGCGCCGCTGCATCGTGTACGGGCACGAGCGTTCCGGTCACTCCATCGACAACCGCGTCGGCACACCCGGTTGCGTGGGTGGCGACCACCGGGATGCCCATGGCGGCGGCCTCCAGGGGCACGGTCGGAAATCCCTCCCGCCAGGTCGGAAGCACGAGCACGTCGAGTGCCGCGAGGAAGGTCGCGGCATCATCTACATGACCGAGCAGCCTCACTGTCGGATCCGCTTCGAGCGCGACCAGGTCCTCGACCTCCGGGCGATCGGTCTCATCGAGCGTCCCGCCGATCAGGAGTCGTCGGTCTGCGTTCCTGGTGGACGTCCACGCCCGCCGCAGATCACCGATTCCCTTGTCACGCGCCAGCCGCCCGAGATAACCGACGACCGTCGTCGCCGGCGGGATTCCAAGGCGAGCGCGTAGCGCTTGTCCCGCGGCGAGCGTCGGTCCATCCGCCCGGTAGTGACCGACATCGATTCCGTTCACAGAGCCGTCACCGATGACGATGCCCTCCGTCGGGCCGAGCAGGTGCGATGCCCGCGCCCGGGCGCGCAGCGACGGTCCGACGCAGACCACATGCGTGGCGGCCGCGCAGCTCACGCGTTGAGCGGTCCAGAGAGCGCCCCGAATCGCACCGCGGGTCGTCTCGTACCGGAGGCCGTGGAGCGTGTGGACGCGGACAGGGATACGCTGTGCGGCAGCGGCTACCATCGCCAGGAGGCCCATCTTCGGCGTGCCGGCAACGACGAGCTCCGGTCGGATGCGGCGGAGCGCGCGGTCGACCGCGACCAACGCACGCACGTCCGACCATGGGGCGGGCGCGCGCTCGATCGCGATGGGCACGAACGCCGCGCCCTCGCTCGCACACTGGGCCTCTACCTCTGATGACGGACTCGAGAGAAACCAGACGCTCGCGCCGGCATGGCTCAGCGCTGCGAGCTGACCGGCATAGAAGTCCGCGCTGCGCGATGCCGTGACCGCGATCGCGAGGCGGACACCGGCGAGCGGAGCGACTACTGCGGCCATCAGCGCAGTTCGCGTCGGCCGATCGCCTGGTAGGCGAACCCGAGATCCCTCATTATCTCCGGGTCCCAGATGTTGCGGCCGTCGAACACGACCGCCGACGCCATCAGGCCCTTGAGGCGGCGGAAGTCGGCGCCGCGGAACTGCTTCCACTCGGTGACGAGCGCCAGCGCATGGGCCCCGTTCGCGGCCGAGTACATGTCTGGCGCGAGCTCGATGCGGTTGCCGAGCTGCGCACGAACGTTGTCCATCGCGACCGGGTCGTAGCCGACCACGGTAGCTCCACCTTCGATCAGATCGCTCACGAGCTGGAGGGCGGGAGCCTCGCGGATATCGTCCGTCTCCGGCTTGAACGCGAGCCCCCACACGGCCACGCGCTTGCCCGTCAGGTCTCCGCCGAAGTGAGCGCGAATGCGCTCCCCGAGGACACGCTTCTGCCGGTGATTCGCACGGTCGGCTGCGTCGACGATCTCCAGGGACGAGCCGTACTGCCGGGCCGTATGCGATAGGGCGCGGATGTCCTTCGGGAAGCAGCTACCACCGAAGCCGGGACCCGGGAAGAGGAACTTGTTGCCGATACGGGGATCGCTGGCGATCCCTTTTCGAACCTGCTCGATGTCCGCGCCGACCTTCTCCGCGAGCAGCGCAAGCTCGTTCATGAACGAGATGCGAACCGCGAGCATGGAGTTCGCCGCGTACTTCGTCAACTCGGCGGAACGGATGTCCATGACCATGATGCGATCGTTCGTGCGGACGAACGGCGAGTAGAGTGTGCGCAGCATGCGCGCCGCTCGGTCGTCGTCGACGCCGAGGATGACTCGGTCCGGTTTCATGAAGTCGTTGACCGCGTCACCTTCCTTCAGGAATTCGGGGTTCGACGCGATGGCGAACGGCTGCTTCGTCTCGGCCGCGATGAGCGAGCGAAGCCGGTCCGCCGTTCCCACCGGCACGGTGCTCTTGGTCACGACGACGGCGAAGTCCGTGAGCGCCCGCCCTACCTGTTGCGCCGCCGCCTCGATGTAGCGCATGTCGGCGGCCCCGTCGTCCTCTCTCTGAGGCGTGCCCACGGCAAGGATCACGACGTCGGCACCAGGGACCGCCTCGGCCGTTGACGTTGTGAACGAGAGCCGCCCCGCGGCAAGGTTGCGGCGCACGAGCTCCTCGAGCTGCGGCTCGTGGATGGGAATCTCTCCCTGCCGCAGGCGCTCGACCCGGTTCGCGTCTAGGTCGACGCAGACCACGTCGTTGCCGAAATCCGAGAAGCCGGCGCCGGCCACCAGACCGACGTACCCCGTGCCGATGACAGCGAGTCGCATGGGGCGCACCGTATCACGGGCATCCCGGACCGACCCGGGACGTGAAGCGCGGCACACAGCGTGGACAATCGCTTCCGGTCACCGCTAGGACGCAGTAGTCTCGACCTGGGTGATGCGAGTTTCGTTCGCGCTGCTCTTTGTTGCGTCCGTCCTTGGGGCCGGATGCGGCTTCGATCCCGAAGGCAATGGTGGGAATCCCGACGCGCCAAACGGGCCTGACGCGCCGGTGGGGCCGGACGAGGATTCGGATGGAGTCCCCGATGCCCAGGACAACTGCCCGGCCGCTGCGAATCCCGACCAGCACGACGAGGACGGCGACGGGCTCGGAGACGATTGCGACAACTGCCCGCACGTGGCTAACCCGTCGCAGGCCAACACTGATGCGGACGGCGTGGGGAACGCCTGTGATCCCGACCCATCCGCACCCAACCACATCGCGGCGTTCTATGGCTTCGGGGGAACCGAGTTTCCCAGCGAATGGGCTCCTCGTGGCGGTTGGACCGTCGCGGACGACTCGCTCCAGCAACCGACGTCAGATGCCGCGCAACGAGTGATCTCCCTGTCCGGCGGCGATTGGCTGGATGCGTACGTCGAGGCTTCGGCTCTCGTGACGGGTGTCGCGCCTCCGGGCTCTCCCAGCTCCATTCGAAAGATCGAGATCCTGACGCGCTACACGCCCGGCGCCTCCGCCGGCACGGGGTATCTGTGCGGGCTCGTCGATGACGTCGCCGATCCTGAGAATGCGCAGCAGGTTCTCGGGCGCCTCATCGATAGCGGCGCGGCCATCGAGCATGCGCTGAACAACCTGCCCATGCGGCTCGCCCCTGCAGTAGCGTTGCGAATGATCGCCACGGGCGAGGGCGTGAACCACTCGTGCAGTACGCTCGTTTCCGGGATTATCGGGACGAACATCATCAACAACGTACACGCTCGCGGGAGCATCGGCCTCCGCACAGATGGCGTGGCCGCTCGCTTCCACTACGTCATCGTGATCGCGCCGGGCACCGGCGAGTGAACTGATCAGGCCGCGGCGTGCGCAGCGACCGGCGTGACGGCCACGCGCATCTTGCTCTTGCCCTGACGCTCGAATTTCACGACGCCGTCGACGAGGGCGAAGAGGGTGAAGTCGCGGCCCATGCCGACGTTCGCGCCGGCGTGGTACTTCGTGCCGACCTGGCGCACGAGGATGCTGCCCGCCTTGATCTGCTGCCCGGCGAAGCGCTTCACGCCGCGCATCTTCGGCAACGAGTCGCGGCCGTTCCGAGTCGAGCCTTGTCCCTTTTTGTGAGCCATGACGCTGCTCCGTGTTCCTTGCGACGACGGCGATCAGCCGACGATCGACTCGATCTTGATTGCGGTCAGCTCCTGGCGGTGACCGGTGCGGCGAACGTAGTTCTTGCGGCGGCGGAACTTGAAGACGACCAGCTTGTCGCCCAGGCCCTGCTCGACGATCTCCGCGGAGACAGAGGCTCCGGCCACCGTGGGAGTGCCGACGGCGACGTTGCCTTCGCCGCGGGCCACGAGGAGCACGTGGTCGAAAAGGACCTTGGTGCCGGCCTCGCCCTGGAGCTTCTCGACCCACAGGGTCTGCCCGGGCTCGGCCCGATACTGCTTGCCGCCTGTCTGAATCACCGCGTACATGGCTTCTCTCCGCGATCGCGCGTTTGGAATC
>JAIOII010000436.1 GCA_019912685.1 Kofleriaceae bacterium | reverse complement strand
CGCCGCCCGCGCGCAGCAGAAGCTCGACGACGCCCGCGCGCACCTCTCCCGCGCGCTCGAGCTGCGCACGACGCACGCGGGCTCCGACAGCGTCCTCGTCGCCCGCTCGCTCTCCGACCTCGGCAACCTCGAGCTCGCGGCCGCGCAGTGGGCGACCGCCGAGGCGCTCTTCCGCCGCGCCCTCGCGATCAACGAGCGCGTCTCCGGACCGCAGCACCCCGACACCGCCAACTCGCTCGGCCGCCTCGCCGTCACCGCGAAGCAGCAGCAGCGCCTCGACGAGGCCGCCGGCTATCTCCGCCGCGCCATCGACATCCTCACCGCCGCCGAGGGCGACTCGAGCCCGAGCCTCGCGACGATGTGGGCCAACCTCGGCGTCGTCCTCGGCGAGCAGGACAAGGGCGCCGAGGCGCTCGCCGCGTACGAGAAGGCGCTCGCCGTGCGCGAGCAGGTGCTCCCGCCCGACCACCCCGATCTCGCGTCGTCGATCATGAACGTCGGCATCGCGCTCCAGGAGAACCTCGGGCGCCCGGCCGACGCCGTCCCCTACTTCGAGCGCGCGAAGGCGATCCTCGAGAAGAAGCTCGGCCCCGATCACCCGACGCTCGCGTTCGCGCTCCACGGCCTCGGGTCGGCGCGCCTCGACATGGGGCAGCCCGCGGCCGGCGTCGCGGAGCTCGAGCATGCGTACCGCATCCGCCGCGGCCCGGGCGTGGATCCCGGGCTCGCGGCGAACACCGGGTACGTGCTCGCCAGGGCGCTCTGGGGGAGCGGCGACAGGAAGCGAGGGAGCGAGGTCGCGCGCACGACGAGGAAGGCGTTCGAGGCGCTCGGCTATCCGAAGGACGACTGGCTGGAAGCCCACGGAAAGTAGGTTTTCGGGCACAGGCACGGCCACGGGCACGGCCACGGGCACGTGATAACGTTGGAGCCATGGGGGTCCGGCTCGCCATGGCGGCGCTTGCCGTCGGCTTGTGCGCGACATCGCGCGCGGCAGCGGCCGACCCCACCGAGGCCGAGCTCAAGGCGGAGATGGTGGAGCGATTCACGCGCTTCATCGACTGGAACGCCGACGATCTGCCGCCCGACACGCTCGCGCTGTGCGTCGTCGGTGAGAGCCCGCTCACGCGCCCGCTCGAGCGGATCGCCCGGAGCCGCAAGATCAAGGACCGCCGGGCGGCGGTCCGCGTCGTGGACGCGCCTGCCACGGTCGACTGCCACATCGTGGTCATCGGTGGCAACGACCGGAAACGGCTCGCCGCCGTCGTTGCACGCACCGAGGGGCACGGCATCCTCACGATCGCCGACGCGCCCGGTGCGGCCGCCGCCGGTGCCATCATCAACTTCTATCTCGACGCCGAGCACGTGCGCTTCGAGATCAACACGCGGGCCGCGCGAGACAGCGGCCTCAAGGTGCGAGCCAAGCTGCTGCGGCTGGCTCGCGTCGTCGGAGGAAAGCCATGAAGCCGAGCAGCCGCGCGCGCAACCTGTCGATCCGCACGCGCCTCACGCTCATCATCATCGGCCTGGCCCTCGGCTGCCTGGTCGTGGGCTTCGCGGTCGTCGGGCTGCGCCAGATCGACAGCCTGCGCGCGCAGCGCCTGCGGAGCATGAGCACGCTCGCCGACGTCGTCGGTGACTCGTCGGTGCCGGGCCTCGCCTTCGCCGACAGGGACGACACCGCCGAGGTGCTCGCGCGCCTGCGCCGGTTCTCGGACATCGAGGTCGCGGTGGTCTTCGACGCCGAGGGCAAGCCGTTCGCCAGCTACCACCGCGAGGGCTCGACGATCGACGTCGGCGCCGCCGCGCCCCTCGCCGAGGGCGCGCGCCCCGTGCGCGCCGTCCGCGACGCGATCTCGGTGGTGCGCCTGCCGATCGACTACCAGGGCGAGCACTACGGCACGGTCGAGCTCATCAGCTCGAACGCGGCGCTCGCCGCGGAGATCCGCGCGCTCGTGCTCACGCTCGTCGCGATCGCGGCGGCGCTCGTCCTCGCCGCGATCGTCGTCGCCTGGTTCCTCCAGCGCCGCATCACGCGCCCGATCCTCCAGCTCGCCGACGTCGCCCGCCAGATCACCGAGGGCGGCACGCCGTCGCTGCGCGCCGCGAGCGGTCAGCCCGGCGAGATCGCGACGCTCGCCGCCGGCTTCAACGCGATGCTCGAGGAGCTGGAGGCCCGCGAGCGTGAGGTCATGCGCTCGCGCGACACGCTGCGCGCCGTCATCGACGCGTCGCCGGTCGCGATCATCGGCGTCGACGCCGAGCGCAAGGTCACGCTCTGGAGCGAGCGCGCGTCGGCGTACTTCGGCACGCCGGGGAGCGAGGCGGTCGGCCAGCCCATCGCCGGGGTCGCGCGCGATCCGGCGCTCGACGGCGTGTGGACGCCCTGGCCCGGCCCCGTCGAGCGCAAGGAGGTCGAGCTCGAGTCCGGACGCATGCTCGCGATCTCGATCGCCGCGGTGCCCGACGGCGGCGCCGTCGTCATGGCCGCCGACATCACCGAGGAGCGCCACGCCGCGCACGCGCTCGCCGAGCGCGCGGCGCAGCTCCAGCGCGCGCAGAAGATGGACGTCGTCGGCCGCCTCGCCGGCGGCGTCGCGCACGACTTCAACAACCTCCTCACCGTCATCCTCGCCTCGTGCCAGATGCTCGCGCGCCGCGCCGCGACGCGCCCCGAGCTCCAGGGCTACGTCGACAACATCCAGAGCGCCGCCCAGCGCGGCGCCGCCCTGTCGCGCCGCCTCCTCGGCTTCTCGCGCCGCCAGGCGACCGACCAGCGCGTCGTCGACATCAAGGGCGTGGTCAACGACCTCGAGAAGATGGTCCGCTCGGTCACCGGCGAGAACGTCACCATCGCCAGGGACCTGGCGTCCGGTCTGTCGACGGCGCACCTCGATCAGGGCCAGCTCGAGCAGGTCCTCCTCAACCTCGTCATCAACGCGCGCGACGCCATGCCGAGCGGCGGCGTCATGACCCTGCGCACGCGCCTCGATCCCGACGGCGCGAGCGGGCCCGACGGCGTGCGCAGCCCGACCGGCGGCTGGATCGCGGTCTCGGTCGAGGACACCGGCATGGGCATGTCGCCCGAGACGCTCGGCCGTCTGTTCGAGCCGTTCTTCACCACGAAGAGCAACGGCACCGGCCTCGGGCTCGCGACGGCGCGGCAGATCGTGCGCGACATGGGCGGCGACATCACGGTGCAGAGCCGGGTCGGCCGCGGCACGACGTTCACCGTCTGGTTGCCGCTCCTCGACGGCACCGCCGACCGCTCGACCGAGCTCGCCGCCGTCCCGCTCGTCACCACGCACGACACGATCCTGCTCGTCGAGGACGAGATCGCCCTGCGCAACCTCGTGCAGATCCTCCTGACCGAGGCCGGCTATCACGTCATCCCGGCGTCGACCTCGCGCGAGGCGCTCGCCCTCGGCATGGCGCCGGGTGTCGCCGTCGATCTGCTCCTCACCGACGTCGTGATGCCCGGGCTCTCGGGGCCGCAGCTCGCCGCCGAGCTCACGCGCCGCCGGCCCGAGGTCCAGGTCCTCTACATGTCCGGCTACGTCGGCGACGCGCTCGCCGAGCAGGGCCTCGACGAGTCGGCGGTGACGATCATCCAGAAGCCGTTCAAGCCCGAGCAGCTGCTGCGCCTGGTGCGCGACATGCTCGACGCCCGCCCGATGCCGCGGGCGCACCGCACGTCGGACTTCAGCTTCAAGGACCCCGCCAAGGCCTGACGCTCGACGGGCCTGTCGGATAAACAGTCCTTGCACCCACGCGGGGGCGTTGTCAGGACCTCGCAGGCCCTGTGAGGGCCATGTCAGCGGCTCGCCGGACTGCGCCCGTCGGTTCGCGAGGAATCTCGCCCCGGCAGGCGCGCGGCGCTGTCGCGATCCGGGCCGGTTGCGCGTCCGGCGCGCGCCCATGCCCATGAACTCTCGTAGGCGCGGGGCCTGGCACGGAACGTGATGAAGGCCGCTGACCGAGGAGGAGACCATGCGCGCGATCCACGTCGTCTCTGCGATCAGCCTGCTCACGGTCGGTGCCGCGACCGCCTCGGCCGAGGCGCCTCTGCAGCAACCGCAAGCTCCTCTCGCCCCGCTCGCGCCTCCGGGCACGCTCGTCGGAGGCGGCTTCACGCCCGACGGGACGCCGCGCGGCGGCTACATCATCGTGGGCGACCCGCAGCCCCTGCCACCCCCCGACGTCGACGACGGCACGTACCACGCGCCGAAGATCTTCTACGTCAACCGGAGCGGCGGCACGTACTACCCCGGCACGAACGACGCGCGCACCAACCGGTCGACGATCGTCGGCACGACGCGCACCATCCCGGCGTGGAACGTCTCGGCCACCGGCTGGAACCAGGTGATGACGTGCCTCACGACGATGTTCTCGCGCTGGAACGTCGTCATCACCGACGTCGACCCCGGCAACGTCCCGCACTGGGAGCTCGTCACCGCGGGACGCCCCCAGGACATCGGCATGCAGCAGGGCGTCGGCGGCGTGTCGCCGTTCAACTGCGGCACGATCCAGAACTCGATCGTCTTCACGTTCGCCGCGATCTACGGCAACGACTACCGCTCGGTGTGCGAGACCAACGCGCAGGAGATCGCGCACTCGTTCGGCCTCGATCACGAGCGCCTGTGCCAGGACCCGATGACGTACCTCACCGGGTGCGGCAACAAGTCGTTCCAGAACGTCGCCGCGCCCTGCGGCGAGTACTCGAACCGCGCGTGCATGTGCGGCGGCTCGACGCAGAACTCGGTCGCGCTCCTCGATCAGCGCCTCGGCCTGGCGGAGCCGGGCATGGTCGACGCCGGTCCGATGCCGCCGATCGACGCGGGCCCCACGCCCGCGCCCGACGCCGGTCCGACGCCGTCGCCCGACGCCGGGCCCAACCCGTCGACGGACGCCGGCACCCAGCCGCAGGATCCGGACGCGGCGATCAACCCCGGCGACCCCGACGCGGGCCCCGGTTCCTCCGACGAGATCAGCGCAGGTTGCGGCTGCGCGAGCGGTTCCAGCAGTGGCATTCCCCCCCACCTGCTGCTGGCGATGGCAGTCCTGCTCATTGTCCGTTCGCGCAGCCGCGCTCGCGCCCGCGCCCGCGCCCGCAGCTGAGTCACGGCGTCATGCGCAGCGCCGGGTTCCTCTCGCGCGCGAACTCGTAGAGCCGGCGCAGGTTGTCGGCGGCGTTGCTGCTGTCCCCGCCCGGGATGAAGCGATAGTCGACGTCGCTCTTGCGGTTGATGCGGAGGAGCGCGTCGCGCGTCGTGAGCTCGACGCCGGGCTCGACGCCGGTGATGAGCTGGACCCGGAGGATGTCCTCCCACGCGAGCCGCGTCGTGCCCTCCTCGGTCGTGATCCGCATGCCGGCCTGACCGACGTCGGCCTTGCGCACGAGGGTGGGCGCGAGGCGGCTGCGCCGCTCGACGCGCACCGGCTCGGGCATCGCGACGACCGTCGCGACCGGCGCGACCACGGGATCGAGGCGATCGAGCAGGCGGCTGTGACCGGCGAGCGCGAGGCCGCACGCCGCGAGCGTCAGCCAAAGCCCGGCGCGGGCCGAGACGTCGACGTCGACGCCGCGCGGGGCGTCGAACGTCATCAGCACGCCGAAGACGAGGGCCCCGAGCACGAGCGCCGAGATCACGGTCCACGCCGTGATGTTCGGCTGACGATGACCGCGGAGGACCTGGACTCCGGACACGACGAGCGCGACGCAGAGCTGGAGCGCGACGTACACCGCGAGCCAGGCCAGGCCGCCCGGCAGCCGGCCGGTGCCCACCGTCGGGCAGCCGTCGCAGAGCACGACCTCGAGCCCCGACGTGCCGCGGAACGGCGTCGCGTTGAGCTCGACGGGAAAGCCGTCACTCCCGCCGATCTGGAACCACGGCAGGACGAAGCCCAGGATCACGAACAAGCACGCGAGCGCGAAGATGACGAGCCGAGCGATCTGCCCCATCGCCTCCATGTTACAAGTCCGGCCATGGCTAAGATCAAGGTCAAGAATCCCGTCGTCGAGATGGACGGCGACGAGATGACCCGCATCATCTGGGCGAAGATCAAGCAGTCGCTGATCCTGCCGTACCTCGACATCGACCTCCGGTACTTCGATCTCGGCATCGAGCACCGCGACGCGACGAACGACAAGGTCACCATCGACGCCGCCAACGCGACCAAGGAGCACCACGTCGCGGTCAAGTGCGCCACGATCACGCCCGACGAGGCGCGCGTGAAGGAGTTCGGCCTGAAGGAGATGTGGAAGTCTCCCAACGGCACGATCCGCAACATCGTCGGCGGGACGATCTTCCGCGAGCCGATCATCTGCAAGAACGTGCCGCGGCTCGTCCCCGGCTGGACCAAGCCGATCGTCATCGGCCGTCACGCCCACGGCGATCAGTACAAGGCGACCGACTTCCTGATCCCGGGCGCGGGCACCTTGACCATGACCTTCACGCCCAGGGACGGCGGCAAGCCGATCGAGCACAAGGTGTTCGACTTCCCCGAGTCCGGCATCGCGATGGGCATGTACAACCTCGACGAGTCGATCCTCGGCTTCGCGCGCAGCTGCATGAACTACGGCCTCAGCCGCGGCTGGCCGGTCTACCTGTCGACGAAGAACACGATCCTCAAGAAGTACGACGGCCGCTTCAAGGATCTGTTCCAGAAGGTGTTCGACGAGGAGTTCGCCGACAAGTTCAAGGCCAAGGGCATCTCGTACGAGCACCGCCTCATCGACGACATGGTCGCGGCCGCGCTCAAGTGGGACGGCGGGTTCGTCTGGGCGTGCAAGAACTACGACGGCGACGTCCAGTCCGACACGGTCGCGCAGGGCTTCGGCTCGCTCGGCCTCATGACGTCGGTGCTGCTCACGCCCGATGGCCAGACCGTCGAGGCCGAGGCGGCACACGGCACGGTCACGCGCCACTACCGCGAGCACCAGAAGGGCAAGCCGACGTCGACCAACCCGATCGCGTCGATCTTTGCCTGGACGCAGGGCCTCAAGTACCGCGGTCGCTTCGACGGCACGTCCGACGTGGTCAACTTCGCCGACACGCTCGAGAAGGTCTGCGTCGAGACCGTCGAGTCGGGCAAGATGACCAAGGACCTCGCGATCCTCATCGGCCCGAACCAGCCGTGGCTCACGACCGACGCGTTCCTGAGCGAGCTCGACAAGAACCTCGCCGCGCGCCTGGGCTAGGTCACGGGCGCGTGCACGCTGCGACGGCGGCGACGAAGCCGTCGCAGAGCGTGTCGAGATCGGCGAGCGGGATGTTGAGCGGCGGGCACACGTAGGCGGTATCGCCGAGCGGCCGGAGGTAGAGGCCCTGGCGCAACGCCGCGTCGGTGAAGCGCGGGCCCATGGCGCCGCCGTAGCCGCCGTCGCCGAGGTCGACGGCGCCGACGATGCCGAGCTGGCGCGTGCGCAGGACGCCGGGCAGCGCCGCGGCCTGCGCGAGCATCGCCGCGATGCGCGCCGCGCGCGGGGCGACGC
>JAIOII010000435.1 GCA_019912685.1 Kofleriaceae bacterium | reverse complement strand
GCGGTGGACGCGCGGTGGACGCGCGGTGGTCGCAGCCCGCCGCGCCGCGCTACGGGACGAGCTTCACCGCGCCGACCTTCGCGGCGCACGCGAGGAAGCGGTCGGTCACCTCGGCCGAGAGGTGGCGGCGGTCGAGCGAGGGCGGCAGCTTCATCCGGTCGAGCGCCTCGGCGAGCTCCTCGTGCGTGGCCACGGGCTTGCGCGCGCGCACGGCCGCCTTCGACATCGTCACCGGCGGCAGCACCGGCGCCGGCTGCGGCGCGCCGAGGTACGCCGGATCGATGCACGGCGAGAGGTCGTGGGTCTCCATCACGCGCTCGTTGAGCGCGGGCAGGCCGAAGCGGCGCGTGAGCGTCGAGATCACGGAGACGTGCTCGAGCTTGGTCCCGACGACCGCGCCGCGGCGCACGGTGGGCCCGACGACGACGCTGGGCACGCGGAACCCGAGCCGGCGGAAGTCCTCGCGCTCGTCGGTCGTGGTCGGCGGCGGCAGGTGGTCGTAGAACCCGCCGTGCTCGTCGTAGGTGATGACCAGCATGCAGCGACCCCACTGCGGCGACTGGCCGAGGGCGTTGACCACGCTGGCGATGAGGGCCTGGCCGAGCCGGATGTCGTGGCTCGGGTGGTCGTCGTTGGCGCCGGCGCCGAGGAAGTGCGGGTCGATGATCGAGAAGGTCGGCAGCTCGCCCGCGGCGGCGTCCTCGAAGAAGTCCTCGATCGGCGCGTTGCCGGCGAGCTTGAAGTAGCCGCCGGTCGCCCACGCGACGTCGTGGAAGTAGTTCTTGTGGCTGATGCCGTGCTCGGAGAGCACGTCGAAGATGCTGCGGAAGCCGACGGCGGGGAGGTTGCTCTTGATGCCCTTCGACGTCGCGCCGTGGAGGAAGAAGCGGTTCGGCCACGTCGGGCCCATCACCGACGAGAACCAGCGCTGGCAGAGCGCGCCCTGATCGGCGAGCGCGTAGAGCTGCGGCAGCTGCTCGCGCACGTGGTAGCCCATCACGTCGGCCTCCGAGGCGCCCTCGTGCTCCCGGACGAAGCCGTCGTTCGCGCCGTCGTTCCACTGCCGGTGGCACGCGTCCCACCCGTGGGGCGGATCGTCGGGCGTGAAGTCGTCGAGGCGGTGGACGGCCACCATCGACCCGCCGGACCGCGGGTTCGCCTCGGCGCCGGTGAGCCCGTCGACGTCGGCGCGGCCCTCGAGCAGCCGCAGCGAGCCGAAGTAGTGATCGAAGGAGCGGTTCTCCATCATCAGCACGACGAACGTGTCGACGCTGCCGAGCAGCACCTCGGCGGACGGGGCGTCGACCTCGGCGTCGACCGGCGCGTCGATGCGGGGGGCGTCGATGCCGGCGGCATCGACGTCTCCCCCGTCGCCGTCGTCGTCACCCGTGCCGGCGGCCTCGCTGCCGCACGCGCCGATGGCGACGCCGCCGATCGCGATCCCGATGCCCTTGAGCGTGTCCCTGCGCGTTGGCCTCATGTGATTCCCCCGGAACGCGGGGGACATTACAACTGGTCAGGCCGATCTCAAGCAGAAAGGTCGGGCCACGGGCGGGCGGCAGCTACTCGATCCGCAGGTTGCGCTCGAGCTCCTCGGGGTTCGACGAGGCGTAGATCGCCGTCTCCATGGAGATGAGGCCGGTGTTGACCAGATCGAGGAGGTGCTGGTCGAACAGCTGCATCGAGTAGAGGTCGCGGCCCTTCTTGATCATGTCGGGGATGTCGGCGAGGCGGCCGCCGGTGCGGATGCACTCACGGATCGTGCGCGTCACGCGCAGGATCTCGACGGCGGGCAGGCGGCGGCGGCCTTCCTTGGCGACCAGCAAGCGCAGCGACACGACGGCCTGGAGGCAGTCGCCCAGGCGCTCGCGGATCACGTCCTGCGCGTCGGGCTCGAACAACCCGACGTAGCGCTGGATCGTCGAGACGGCGTCGGGCGTGTGGATCGCCGAGATCACGAGGTGGCCGGTCTCGGCCGCCTTGAGGCACGTCGCCGCCGTCTCGCGGTCGCGGATCTCGCCGACCATGATGACGTCGGGGTCCTGGCGCATCGCCGCGATCAGCGCGTCCTTGAAGCTTTCGGTGTCCGACCCGACCTCGCGCTGGATGATCATGCACTTGCCGGGCTCGTGCAGGAACTCGATCGGATCCTCGATCGTGATGATGTGCGCGTGCCGCGTGTCGTTGATGTAGCGGAGCATCGCGGCGATCGACGTGGTCTTGCCGTTGCCGGTGGCGCCGGTGACGAGGATGAGGCCGCGCCGCGTGTCGGCGATCTCGGCGAGCACCGGCGGCAGGTTCAGGCTCTCGAGCGTCATCACGTTGACCGGGATGAGGCGCATCACGATCCCTACCGTGCCGCGCTGGCGGAAGATCGAGGCGCGGAAGCGGCCGCGCGTGGCCAGCGCGTACGACACGTCGATCTCGCCGAAGGGCCGCGTGAAGTCGACGGAGGTGCCGCGCTCCTCGAGGATCATGCGCGCGATCGCCTCGGTGTCGCCGGCGGTGAGCGGCGGCACCTTGATCGCGCCGAGCAGCTCGCCGTGCAGTCGATAGTGCGGCGGATAGCCGACCTCGAAATGGATGTCCGAGACGCCGCGCTCGATGCCGAACGCGAGCAGCTTGGTCAAGGTCGCCTTGTCCATGCCCATGGGAGCCCCGAGTCACCGATCGAGGAGCGATCGGGACGTCAGTTTAGCTCAGGCTTGGTGGTCGCATCGGGTACGGGCGGGGCAACATCGTCATCGCGGCGGCGCAGGCTCTCGATGAGCGGACGCGTGCGCGGGTCGGCCGACGGCGGCGTCGGCCGGGGCGGCCGCCAGCGCGCCGGACCATGCGGCTGGGTGTCGTCGGTGGTGCCCGGCTCGAGGATCTCGCCCAGCTCCTCGCTCGACCCGAGCGCCGGATCGGCGAGCGCGCGGAGCTCCTCGCGCAGCGGCCGGTCGGTGGCGACGACCTCACCGTGGCGGGGTGGTACCCGGAAGTCTCCCGAGCCGCGGGCGACGTCGGCCATGTTGAACAGCTCGCCGGTGACCTCGTCCCGGTCCTCGCTCTCGTCGTCGTGGTCGCCGGCCTCGAAGTCGGGCTCGGGCGGCTGCGCCGTGATCGGCTCGAGGTGGCGGCTGCCGATCGCGAGGATCGACCGCCGCACGCTGCCGCGCACGCGCGGGAACGGCGGCCCCGGCCGGGCGAGGTAGAAGCCCTGGCCGTACCGGATGCCCAGCTCGCGCAGGGCGACGAGGTCGTCGAGGGTCTCGATGCCCTCGGCGACCATCACGGCGTCGATGGTCTCGGCGATGTGGCCGAGCGAGCGCAGCATCTCGCGCTTCACCGTCGAGCGGGCGACGCCGCGCGACAGGACGTCCGACAGCTTGATGAAGTGCGGGCGCAGCGCCATCACCGTCTCGAGGTTCGAGTGGCGCGTGCCGACGTCGTCGATCGCGACGCCGAAGCCCATGTTGGTGTACGTGGCGAGGGCGCGGCGGAACGCGGCGAAGTTCTCGATCGCCAGGCGCTCGCTGATCTCGAACACGATGTTGGCAGGGGTGAGGTTCGCCGCCGAGAGCAGGTGGCTGCACTCGATCTCGATGAAGCTCGAGTCGTAGAACGACATCGGCAGGAGGTTGACGAACAGCCGGTGCACCGGCTCGAGGCCGACCGAGCGGCGCAGCGCGCCGCGGAAGCACGCGCGATCGAGCTCGTAGGTGAGGTCGACCTCGTCGGCGACGGCGAAGAGCGTCGCCGGCGACTCCATGCGCGTGCCGCGCGGGCCGCGGGTGAGCGCCTCGTGGCCGAAGATCTCGCCGGTCTCGAGGTGGACGATCGGCTGGTACACGGCGATGAGCCCGTCGCCGAGGATGATGTCCTGGAGCACCGCCTTGTCGCGCTGCGCGGCGCGCTGGCGCGAGAGCTTGGCGGCCTCGTGGGCCTCGGCGACCAGGCGCGCGACCAGGCGCTCGGGGCGCACCATCGGGTTCGAGAGGATGCGCGACGCGCCGACGTTCACGCGCGGCTCGTCGCGCAGGAGCTCGCGCACCGCCGGCGCGAGGCCGCTGGCGACCGCCTCGGTCACCGACGCGGTCAGGCGCTCGAGGTCGACCTGGTTCGAGTCGCGCGGCGAGAGCAGGCAGATGTACGCGTCGTCGTCGTTGCTGCGGCAGATGATGTCGCGCGAGCGGAGGAGCTGGCCGCGCAGGTTGTCGAGCACCGTGCCCGCGCGGTCGAAGAGCTCGGCGTGCTGGGCGACGCCCTGCTCCTGCTGGATGCGCTCGAGCTGGGACAGGTCGACGTAGATGCAGCTGCACGCGCGGTCGCGCTGCAGGATCGCGACGACCTCGCCCATGCGCTCGTGGTACGGGCGGAAGCGGTCGGACGCGCCGCTGTCGGGGGAGGCCACGACGAGCGGCGTCGGCGCCGCGTCGGTCATGAAGTGGACGCGGCTCTTGCCGCCGCCCTTGGCGCCGCGCAGCGCGGAGGTCGCGGCGTCGAGGAGCGCCTCGGGGGTGGTCGCGTCGTCGGGGTACGCGGCGACGCCGATGGTCACGGTCAGGTGCTGGTCGCCGGGCAGGGCGGCGCTCGACACGACCTCGCGCAGCCGCTCGGCCTTGGCGATCGCGCCGGTCTTGCCGGTGTCGGGGAGGAGCAGCGCGAACTCCTCGCCGCCGAAGCGGGCGGCGATGTCGCCGGTGCGCACGCGGCCCGGCGAGTCGCCGGCGACGAGGAGCTGGGCGACGCGGCGCAGGACCTGATCGCCGCCCTGGAAGCCGAGCGCCGTGTTGACCTGCGCGAAGCCGTCGAGGTCGAGGAGGAGGAGCGCGAGGCTGTGTCCGGCGCGGGCGGCGCGCGCGGTCTCCTCGCGCAAGCGCTCCTGGAACACGCCGTGCGTGTAGAGGCCGGTGAGCGCGTCGCGGAAGCGATCGGGCGCGGTGTGGCCCTCGCGCAGGTCGGCGTTGTCGCCGAGCCGGATGCGCGCGGCGCGCAGCTCGTCGGCGAGGCGGCGGTTCTCGAGCTCGAGGTCGCGGGCGCGCGCGAGCACGTCGACGAGCGCGACCAGCTCGGGGCCGCGCCACGGCTTGTGCACGACGCTGTGGACCTCGCCCGAGGCGACCGCGGCGAGGACCGGGTCGGCGTCGGCGTAGCCGGTGACGAGGACGCGGCGCACGTCGGGGCGGACGGCGGCGATGCGGGCGAGCATCGAGACGCCGTCCATCGACGGCATGCGGTAGTCGGCGAGCACGACCGCCAGGTCGTCGTTGGCGGCGACGGCGGCGAGCGCGGCCTCGGGCATCGCCTCGGTCAGGACGTCGTAGCGACGGCGCAGGCTGCGATCGAGCAGATCGAGGTTGTGCGGCTCGTCGTCCACGCAGAGCACGAGCCGCTTCCCGCTCGGGCCACGGCTCGGGCCAGGCGGGCTCGCCCCCTCAGGCGCGCCGCGCGTCTCATCGGATACACCCAATGTCGCGTCGATTATAGAGGGGGAGCGACCTCGGCTGGAAGACATTGTTCCATTCGCGCCGGCTCGTCCGCTTCGCGGACTTGGCCGCTTCGTCGTGGGCGCTACCCCGGCGCCGGGGCGGGCCGCGGGTAGGCGGGACTCGCACTGCGAACGATTGTTGGCAGCCGCTCGTCGATCCTGGTCGCCGGCCGGCGACGCGGCCGTGAGAGTTCTGATAGTGTTGATGACTCGAGGGGCATGCGCGGAAAACGCATTCTGTTCTTCGATCCTGACCCGCGCGCCCGGCGCGTGGCCGAGCGTGCGCTCGCCGCGACCGGTTCGATCGTGAAGTCAGCGATCGACGTCGATGATCTCGGCAAGCTGCTGGACGAGGGCCCATGGGATCTCCTCATGCTCTCGTTCGACCCGCCGCTCCGCGACGATCCGTCCTGGGTCGACCGCCTGAGCAAGTACGAGACGAAGTTCCCGCGCACCAAGATGGTGCTGCACGCCACCGAGCCGACCGAGGACTATCTCCCGCTCCTGGCGTCCCGGCCCTGGCTGCGCAACATCATCGCCAAGAACGAGGACCCGCTCGAGCCGGACGAGCTCATCATCACGGCCGAGAAGCTCCTGCGCCAGGACCTGTTCGGCCTGCAGAAGTACCTCCTCTGGGGCGTCGAGCCGTACCGGGTCGAGATCCGCGACTCCCGCCTCAAGCAGGACTACATCTCCGAGGTCGCGAGCTACGCCCAGACGCTCGGCTGCAACGAGCGCGTGGTCGAGCTGGTCGAGACCGTCGCCGACGAGCTCATCACCAACGCGATCTACAACGCGCCCCGCTCGAGCGACGGCGCGCCCAAGTACGCGCGGCGCTCTCGCCGCGAGCCGGTCGAGCTCGCCGACAACGAGGTCGGGTTCCTCGAGTTCGCCTGCGACGGTGACTACATCGCCATCGCACAGATCGATCCGTTCGGCGCGCTCACGCAGGACACGGTGGTGAGCTACCTGAACCGCTGCCTCGTGAAGGGCCCGGAGCAGATCTCCGAGGCCTCGGGTGGCGCCGGCATCGGCCTCTTCCGGGTGTTCCAGTCCTTGTCGAAGTTCATCATCAACGTCGACCCCGGCAAGCGCACCGAGGTCATCTGCCTGCTCGACCTCCGCCTGACGATGAAGCGCTTCCGCCAGGCGGCGAAGTCGTTCCACATCTTCATCCGAGATCAGGGAGGGGCCTGACCGTGGCCGCGCCTCGTCCCTCCTTCGCCATCGAGGTCGCCCACAACGCCGACCACGATCTGGTCACGATGTCCGGCGTCGTCGACGAGAACGCCGACCTCACGCCGCTCGTCAAGCTGGGCATGAAGCCGATCCGCGTGCACCTGCGCGGCGTGCGCCGCATCAACTCGTTCGGCGTGCGCGCGTGGATGGACGCGATCCGCCGCGTGCCGATCACGACCAAGCTGTCGTTCGTGCACTGCCCGCCGCCGGTGGTCGACCAGTGCAACATGGTCCAGGGCTTCCTCGGCCACGGCAAGCTCGAGTCGTTCTACGCGCCGATGACGTGCGCCGAATGCGACGAGCAGATCGATCAGCTGTTCGAGACGGCGGTCTGCCGCGCCAACGGCGGCAAGCTGCCGGCGACGCCGTGCCCGCGCTGCGGCCGGCCGATGGAGGTCGACGACCTCGAGGAGCAGTACCTCCTCTTCGTGCGCGACTCGATGTGACGCCCGTCAGCGGCGGTCGGGACGGGTGTACCAGTACGCCCACGCGATGAAGACGAGCTGCAGCGGGAGGCGGCCCCAGAGCGCCCACGCCGGCAGGTCGCGGCCGGCGAGCGGGATGTCGTTCCACGCCATGTTGATGTTGGCGGGGAAGACGGCGAGGAAGAGGAGGACGAGGCCCCACGCGGCGGCCTTGCGCGTGGCGGGGAGGACGAGCCCGAGGCCGCCGGCGATCTCGGCAGCGCCCGAGACGTAGACGAGCGCGAGGTGCCAGGGCAGCTCGGCGGGCATCATCGCGACGAAGGCGTCGGGGTTGACGAAGTGGTTGAGGCCCTGACCGACCATGACGATCGTGAGGACCCAGCGGAGGAACGTCTTCATCAGAGGCCCAGGATGGTGATGTCGGCGAGGCGCTCGACGAGCCAGATCGTGCCGAAGAGGACGAGCGGCGCGGCGAGCGCGGGGAGGGCGATCGTGCGGTAGCGCGGGGCGCCGATGGCGCGGGCGAGGAGCCAGACGGCCGGGACTGCGACCGCGACGATCGCGAGCTGCGCGAGCTCGACGCCGACGTTGAAGCAGAGGAGCGGGACGACGATGTCGCCGGGCGGGAGGAGCTCGGCGAGCATGCGGGCGAAGCCGAGGCCGTGCATCAGGCCGAAGCCGAAGGCGGTGGCGAGGCGCCAGCGCGCCTCGGGGCGGAGGACGTCGGCGGCGGCGGTGAAGACGATCGACGCGGCGATCACGCTCTCGACGAGGCGTCCGGGCAGCTCGACGTAGCCGAGCGCGGCGATGACGAGCGTGAGCGAGTGGGCGACGGTGAAGGCGCTGACCACGGCAGCGGTCGTGCGCAGCGCGGGGCCGAGGCGGCGGACCTGCCACGCGCCGCCGGTATCGCGCGCGATCACGATCGCGAGGAGGAGCGCGAGCACGAACGCGACGTGGTCGAGGCCGGTGACCACGTGGTGGATGCCCTGGCGGATGAAGGCGAGCGCGCCCGAGGGCGTCTCCTCACCGAGGCGCCACGAGAACCGGTTGTTGCCGAGCGAGAGGAGGGTGTCGGCGGGCGCGCGGTCGGGGACGCGGACGCGGAGCGCGGCCGTGTGGTTGCGGTCGGCGGCGAAGACGAGGTCGTAGTCGAGGACGAGGTGCGCGGGCGGGGCCGGGCAGGTCGCGACAAAGCGCACCTCCACGCGATCGCCCGACGGCGCGACGGTGACGTCGCCGG
>JAIOII010000006.1 GCA_019912685.1 Kofleriaceae bacterium | reverse complement strand
CGCGGGCGGCGCCGGCGGCTCCTCGGCCACCGCGACCGGCTCGTCCGCCGCGACCCTGCGCTTCGCGTTCATGACCGCCTTGCCGACCTTCTTCCACACCTGCTTGCCGACGGTCTTCGGCAGCTTCGCCTTCCGCTCCTTCACCACCATCCTCCCGACCTCGGCGCCGTCCGCCGTCTGCGTCACGGTCACCGTCGCCGTCAGCTTCTTCGCCCGCTTCGCCGCCTTGCCGGTCGGCGTCACCGTCACCTCGACGACCGCCGTCGCCCGATCGCGCTCGCTCTCGCCCACCACCGTGACCTTGCCCTTCATCGCCTTCTCGACGGCGCCGACCACCGCCGCGTCGTCGCCCGTGACGACGACGACGGGCTTGTCGGCCCACGCGACGCCGGCGAGCAGCATCAACCCGAAGAGCGCGATCCACACCTTGGTCATTGGCCACCTCCGGTCGTGACGACCTCGTCGACCCAGCGCCGCACGCACTCGATCTCCGCGTCGTCGAGCGGCACCTGTCCGAACGGCATCCGCGCCCCGCACGGCGGCGGGTCCTCGAGCTTGTCGACGAGCAGGCTGCCCTCGCCGCCCGGGTCGACGATCATCAGGCCCTCGCACGACTCCTGCACCGACGCGGCGCCGACCAGGCGCTGCGCCGCGCCGGGGCTGACGAGATCGAGGCTCGCCTCCGGCTCCGCGCCGGCGTGGCACTCGCCCGCGCACTTCTCCTGGAAGAGCTGCTCGACGAACCCCGGCGGACAGTCGGCGAACCGCTCGGGGTGCTCGAGCTCACCGGCGCACGCCACCACGCCGCCCGCGAGCGCCGCGAGCGCCGCGACCACCCAGCCCGACCTCATGCCGTCACACCAGCCCCGGGAGCGGCCCGCGCAGATCGATCGCCGGCGCCGACGCCTTCTTCGGCCGCACCGACGCGTCGCCGATGGTGTCGGTGTCGACGCCCATCGCCTGCGCGATCGACACGAGGAGGTGGTTGTGCGGCAACCCGATCGTGTTGTTCTCGTTGACCCAGCTGGCGGTCGTCGTCGTGAGCGTCTCGTGCTCGTAGTGCAGCCAGCGCCCGGTGCGGAAGCGTTGCCCGCCGCCGACGATCACGGCGGGCCAGCCGTCGTGGCCGTGGCCGCCGTGCGCGAGCTCGCTCACCCAGAGGATGATCGTGTGGTCGAGCATCGTGCCGTTGCCCTCGGGGATCGCGTCGAGCGTGTCGGCGAGGTTGGCGATGTACGACGCGTACCGGGACGTGTAGTTCGTCATCATCTGCACCGCGTTCGGGTGCAGCGGATCGGTCGCCAGGTCGGGCGACGACGGGTGCGCGTAGTCGTGGTGGAGATCGCCGCTACCGCCGATCTGCTCGACGAACAGGGGACCGAACTGCATCGACGCGACGCGCGAGATGCCGCACGACAGCGCCACCGTGATGAGGTCCCAGAAGCTCTGGCAGTGCTCGTCGTAGCGCTGCGGGTGCGGGACCTCGCCCCAGTAGTAGTCGCTGATCTGCGGCGCGCCGCACGACAGCCCGCCGAGCCGGCGCAGGCGCGACTCCATGTCGCGCACGAGATCGCGGTGCTGCTCGAGCTTGCGGCGGTCCTCCGTCGACAGCCGCGTCGCCATCTCCTCGTACATGCCCGCGACCGACGCGAGCACGTCGGGCTGCGCGACCTTCACCGGGTCCGGCGGCGTCGAGCCGTCACCGTTGGGGAAGAGCCGGTCCCACAGCCGCTGCGGCTGCTCCTCGTGCGGCACGCGCTGCACCGGCTGCCCCGGCAACAGCTCGGCGAAGAGCGCGGCGTGGAAGTTGTACTCGTAGATGCCGGTCTCGAGGCTCACCATGTCGGTGAGCGTCGAGTCCTGCGCGCGCAGCGCCTTCGCGATCACCTGATCGAGCGACGGCTTGGCCGCGTTGCTCTTCACGTCCTCGATCGTCTCGCGCGCGATGCCGCCGGTCAGCGAGCTGACCCAGCCCTTGGCGTGACCGTCGCCGTAGGGATCGGCGATCGCCGTCGCCAGCGAGAGCCCGTCGACGACGGTGAGCTTGTTGCGATGCCGCCAGAGCGGGCGCAGGCACGCCGAGAACTGCTGCTCGGTGAGCCCGGTGAGCCCGTACTCCCAGCGCGCGCTCGGCGACATGCCCATGTGCATGTCCCAGTTCACGTGGGGCACGCCGTGGTGGTGGTAGCAGATGACCAGCCGCATCGGCGGTCCGGCGACGCCGGCCTTCGCGCCCTTCTTCAGGAGCGACGGGAGGAACAGCGAGCCGGCGCCGAGCCCGGCGGCCTGGAGGAAGCGGCGACGTGAAGGCTTCATGTCAGTTCGCCTCCTGGGGAATACCGTTATAGCGGGGGTGCACCGCGATCGAGCGCATCAGCCCGCGCAGGCTGCCGCCGTTCGCCTCGAACTGCTCGGCGATGTCGCGGGTGAGGCACGCATCGTCGATCGCCTCGCCGCCGTTGAGCGCGTAGGTCATGTACTTGCGGGTCACGCACTCGCTGACCTGCGCGCTGCCGGCCATGTACTCGACGAGCGCGTTCGCGTCCGCGACCGAGACCCCGGTGATCGAGCCGCTCGTGTCGATCGGCAGGCCGTTGTCGGTGTCACGCAGCCGGCCCATCGTGTCGAAGCGCTCGAACGTGAAGCCGACCGGGTTGATGATCGAGTGGCACGTGCGGCACAGGTCGGCGCCGGTCACGCGCTCGTAGTTGTCGCGGTTCGTCGTCGGTCCCATCTCGGGATCGCCCTCGGGGATCGACATGTCGACGCCGGCCGGCGGGCTACCGAGGCTCACGCACATGAGCTCCTTCAAGACGAAGAGGCCGCGCAGGACCGGCGACGGGTTGTTGGGGTGGCCGTGGCTCGCCAGGAACTGCGCCTGCATCAGGAAGCCGCGGCGCTCCGCCGGCAGGTCGACCTCCTCCCACGTGCCCGCGGCCGGCGCGGGCAGCCCATAGAACGCGGCGGTCTCGGCGCTGACGAACGCCCTGGACGACAGGAGCAGGTCGGACACCGTGCCGCCGCGGTTCCAGATGATCTCCTGGAGGAAGCGCTGCGCCTCCTCGCGCAGCGCCTCGCGCACGTTCGACGTGAGGCCGTCGGCGGGGAGCTTGGTCACGTAGTCGAGGCGCGCGAGGTCGAGCCACTGCGACGCGAAGACCATGAAGCCTTCGAGCGCGCGCGGGTCGGCGAGCATGCGATCGACCTGCGCCTCGAGCTGCGCCGGCGTCTGCAGCTCGGCGGCGGCCGCCGCCGCGAACAGCGCGTCGTCGGGCATCGTCGACCACAGGAGGTACGAGAGGCGCGACGCGGTGTCGTACGCGCTCGGCTGGCGGTCGGGACCGATCGTCTCGACGCGGTAGAGGAAGGCCGGCGACTGCAGGATCACCTGCGTCGTCAGCTCGAGCGCCACGTCGAAGCCGTCCTGCGCCAGGTACGCGTCGAACACCTGCTGCAGCGCCGCCTGCTCCGACGGCGCGAGCGGCCGGCGGTACGCGCGCGGCGCGTACTGCGCGATGAACTCGGCGCCGCACGCGCTACCGTCGGTGGGCGAGCACGCGACGACGTCGGCGCGGCGCTGGCGCACGACCTGTGCGATCTCGTTCGCGGCGACGTTGTACTGGTTGACGAGGAGCGGCGACGGCTGCATCGCCTCGCCGTCGTTGTCGAAGCCGAGCGGCGTCGGATCGGCGACGAGCTCGAGCTCGGGCACGTCGATCGTCGGGAACAGGTCGCGCACCGTGTTGCGGTACTCGGTGTGCGAGAGGCGCCGCGGCGCAGGGAGCGGCGCGAGGCCGCATTCACCACCCGTGTTGCCGGGATCGGAGATCGAACCCCAGCATCCCGCGATCGACGACAGCGCGATGCCGGAGACGATCCAGACCGGTAGCCAGGTGAGCGTACGTGTGCGTGCAGGCGCCACAGCGACCTCCGAGGTTCCGCCCTCGTCTCGCAAGTCATGGGCCTGACTCGGAGTTACGTGATCCCAGTCGCTTGCGACGACGTGTCCCACGGCGCCCGTGTGACACGCTGACGCGGCAGAGGGCAGGAAGCACCAACGTGGTGCACGCACCCCCAGCCGGCGGGATGCAGGTGCATCATCGGCCCCATGCGAGTGGCATTGGTCGGCGTGGTGTTGGTGCTCACCGCCTGCGTCGCGGACGACGAGCGGATCCCCGACGCGCGGAGCCCCGGCGACGACGCGTCCGCGCTCGACGCGAGCACGGACGCAGCCGCGTCCGACGGCGCGATCGACGGCGCGCGCAGCGGTGACGGCGTCGTGTGCGCGCGCGCCGATCAGGCGTGCGTCGAGCCGACGCCCGAGTGCTGCGACGTCATGACCGGCACGGACACGTGCGTCGCGACGACCGAGGCATGCGCCGGCGATCGGCTCGAGTGCGACGGCCCCGAGGATTGCGCGGTCGGCGACGAGTGCTGCCTGTTCCAGGGCCAGGGCTCGCGCTGCATCCAGGCCGGCGTGTGCGGCACGACCGGCGCGATCTCGAACGAGATGTGCCACGCGCCCACCGACTGCGCGCAGGGCGAGATGTGTTGCGGCACCGCGCCGGGCCCGCAGGTCGATCTCTACGCGATCTGCACGATGGGCCCGTGCCCGCAGTGACGCGCTGACGGCAACCTCGGTTCGGCGCGCGGGCAACCTCGGTGCGTCGAGGTCGCTTCACGCAGGCGTAGCGTGGCGCTGAGCCACCAGGGGGTCCGCCATGCGCCGTCATCTCGTCCTGCTCGTGTCCATCGCGCTCGCTGCTTGCTCCAACGACGCCGGTACCGGCGGCGGTGACGACGGCGACGACGACGTGCCGCCGCCGGCGCCGGCCTGGACGATCACCGTCGACCTGTCCGCGCTCGATCGCTACGCGCCCGCCGACGCGACGACGTGGTCGGTCGCGGGCAAGGTGACGGCGAGCGAGGGCGTCGGCGGCGTGACGATCGCCGGCGCCGACGCGGCGACGACGGCCGACGGCAGCTTCTCCGCCGACGCCGCGATCGCGCCGGGCCTCAACCCGCTGGCGATCGTCGCGACCGACCGGGCCGGGCACGCGCGCAAGGCGAACCGTTCGATCCTCGCGGCGAGCTACCTCGCGCCCGGCGCACACAACCCGCACGGCGCGGCGATGGTCCTGTCCGACGCGATCGTCGCGGCCATGGGCGAAGGCCTCGCCGGTGAGGCCGGGGACGTCGACGTCGCCGCCGAGATCCTCGCGCGCGACGTGCTCTCGCAGGACTCGCGCTGCATCACGTGGCCGGTCGAGGCATCGCAAGGTCAGGTGCAGGTGCGCCTCGACCTCGACGGCGCCGACCTCTGGCTCAACATCCGCATCCCGAACCTGTACGTCTACTTCGAGGGTCGGTGCCAGGGCCTCCTCTCGACGATCCCGATCGGCGGCGAGATGGGCGGCACGCTCGACATCTGGACGCGGCTCACGCCGAGCCCGCAGGCGGGCGCCGACTGCCTCACCGCGTTCCGCCACACCGCGCCACAGGTCGGGGTCGGCGGCTGGCACTTCGACGTGTGGGGGCTCTCGGGCCCGCTGCAGGGATGGATCATCGAGCTGTTCAGCGGCGGCAAGTCCGAGGAGGCGCGCGAGCAGATCCGCGGCGAGGTCGGCGCGCGCGCCAGCACGATGCTCGCCGAGAAGCTCGCCGACATCTCGGTGTTCGATCGCAGCTCGGACCTCGAGCTGCTCGGCCGCCCGATCGGCATGCACCTGTGCGTGGCGGCGCTCGAGCGGGTCGGCGGTCGAACTCTGGAACGACACCGGCGAGGTCTCGGTCATGCCGTAGGCGATCGTCACCTCGCTCATGTGCATCTCCGAGACCACGCGCTTCATCGTCTCGATCGGGCACGGCGAGCCGGCCATGATGCCGGTGCGCAGGTGCGACAGGTCGAATTCGGCGAAGCGCGGGTGGCCGAGCTCGGCGATGAACATCGTCGG